>NZ_QPFC01001288.1:0-2706 GCF_003427465.1 Nocardiopsis sp. TNDT3
CGCCCTGACCAGCGCCCCCTCCCCCGCCTCCGCTGCCGAGCAGGCCCTCTCCCGGACCACCTCCGTGGGCGTGCACAACGCCTACGAGACGGCGACCTTCCCCCACTTCGCCGACGCCCTCGACTCCGGTGCCGGGCTCCTGGAACTGGACGTGTGGACCGACGAGTGGTTCGGCACCTGGCGGGTCAACCACGAACTGGTCGGCCAGCACAACAACTGCGCCGGGGCCACCAGCCCCGACGAACTGCGCCGGGGCGGCGACGGCGACCTCGCCGACTGCCTGCGCGACGTGCGCACCTGGCACGAGGCCAACCCCGGCCACCCGCCGCTGCTGCTCAAGGTCGAGATGAAGAAGGGCTACCACGCCGAGGCGGGTCTGGGCCCCGCCGAGTTCGACGCGCTCGCCGACCAGGTCCTGGGCGATGCCCTGTTCCGGCCGGACGACCTGCTGGCGGGCGCCCACGCCACCCTGGACGAGGCGGTGCGCGCCGACGGCTGGCCCTCGCGCGGCGCTCTGGCCGGGAGGGTCGTCGTCTACCTGACCCCGGGCACCTTCGAGCAGGGCAACCCCTTCGACGACCTGTGGACCGACGAGGAGCAGGCGTCGCGCCTGCGCGACCTGGCCGCCGGGGGCCGCCTGGACGAGGCGGCCACCTTCCCGGCGGTGCTTGGAGCCCGCGGCGGCGACCCGCGCGAGCGCTACGCCGAGGAGCTGCGGCCGTGGTTCGTCGTCTTCGACGGCAGCGCCCCGACCTACACCGGGGGCATCGACACCTCCTGGTACGGCGAGAACGACTACCTCCTGGTGATGACCGACGCCCACGCGGTGTCCCCCGCGATCGACGCGCGTACCCCCTCCCCGGAGGAGGCCGCCGCCCGCGTGCGCGAACTCGCGCGGGCCGGGGCCACCACGGTGACCAGTGACTGGGCGGGCCTGCCCGGGGTGCTGTCCATGGTCGTCCCGCACGGCCCGGGCCACGGCTGACGCCGGGGGCGTCCGCCGCAGCGCCTACTCGGCTCGCGCCCCGCGCGAGAAGTAGGCGTTAGACGCGGGCAGGAACAGCAGCACGAGGGCGGAAAGCCCCAGCAGTCCCGGAACGGCGTAGCCGAGGACGTCGTAGGCCGACATCCCGGCCGGCGGCCACACGATGGCGTCCATGTTCGCGGTGGCCAGGTCCATGAGCACGACGAGGGCAGCGGCGGCGGCGATCAGGAGGCGCGCCCAGTTGCGGCCCCGGCGCACCAGGACGGCGAGGAGGACGCCCACCGCCGCGAACAGCAGCGTGGCGGCGCCGGACACGGCGGCCTGGCGCAGGCCCCCCTCCTCGCCCGCGGCCGCGCGCATACTGTCCAGCCCGGTGGGGGCGACGACGAACACGTTCAGCACCCACAGCACCAGGTCGACGGCGATCAGGGCGAGCAGGAGCAGGAAGGCCGCCTCCACCGTCCCGGGGCGCCCGGTCCTCTCGGCGGTCGTACTCGTCATGGGTCCTCTTCTTCTTCCGTTGGTTCTCGGGGTGGGGGGAGAAGGAGCCCGGGGGCACGGGTCGCCTGAGTAGTCAGGAACTGTACAGCAAACGCCCGGGACCGGACAGCGGCGCAGCCAAGGGCGTCGGCGGTCCTTGGGAGGACACCGCACGGCGGGAACCGGCGCCGGGCCCGGGCACCGCGGTCCGGAAAAGACCTGTCGAGGACAACGGAAAGGACGCGCAAAGAGGCGGGGATGGAACAGGGGAAAACGCGCATTCCCGCTCTATCGTTTCTCCGCCGTCTTGTACACCGACGACCTACTTCTACCCATGGGGTCAAAGAGTGGCGTTCTGGCCGGTCACGGCCATGAAAATTCACCGCGTCACACTTTGTGCACCGTGGGTGGTCCGTGTTCTCTTATGGACTGGCAAGTCATGACACGAGCCGGAGGATCACCCATGACCAGAACCCACCGGTCAGGTCCGGACAGACGCACCGTCCTGCGCGGGGCCGCGTTGGCCTCCGGCGCCGCCGTTCTCGGCGGGGCGTTCACCGCGGGCGGCGCGAGCGCCTCCGCGGGGGTGGCCGAACCGCCCCTGCACACCCGGGCCGACTGGGGAGCGCGCTCGCCCGCGGGCCGGGTCCAGATCCTGACCACCGCGCCCAGCTACATCGTGGTCCACCACACCGCGACGGCCAACAGCACCGACTACTCGCTCAGCCACGCCTACGCCCTGTCCAGGGCGATCCAGAACTACCACATGGACTCCAACGGCTGGCTGGACACCGGCCAGCAGCTCACCATCAGCCGCGGCGGCCACGTCATGGAGGGCCGCGACCGCAGCTTCGCCGCCATCCGCGAGGGCAGCCACGTCGTGGGCGCGCACGTGGCCAACAACAACAGCACCTGTATCGGCATCGAGAACGAGGGCCTCTACACGAGCGTGAGCCCGACCGGGGCCCTGACCGACGCGCTGGTGGCCACCCTGGCGTGGCTGTGCGGGGCCTACCGGCTCGATCCGCACAGCGCGATCCTGGGCCACCGCGACTTCAACGCCACCGCCTGCCCCGGCGACGTGCTGTACGCGCTGCTCCCGGAGCTGCGCGACGCGGTCGCCGACGCCATGCTGGCACCGGTCCTGGGAACGGTCGCCCGCCGCGCGCCCGCCGGGAACGGCCCGACCTACCCGACCGTGCCCGAGGACGAGCCGGACCGCCTGTTCTACCACGGTCCCG
>NZ_QPFC01001289.1:0-1671 GCF_003427465.1 Nocardiopsis sp. TNDT3
CCCCGCGGGGGCGCCGGTTCTCGTCGAGCGGGTGCGAATCTGTTCGGTCGTCCCGGTGTCCGGGTACCGGTCAGAAGGCGTCGACCGCGCGGCGCGCCTCGGGGTCGAGGACGCCCCAGTTGATGAGCTCCTCGGTCAGGTCCCCGGGCGACTTGTCGTAGATGACCGCGAGTGAGCGCAGGTCCTCCTGGCGGATGGAGAGCACCCGCCCGTTGTAGTCACCCCGCTGGCTCTGGATCGTGGCGACGTAGCGGGACAGCGGCCCGGCCTTCTCCTGCGGCAGCTGCTGCATGCGCTCCAGGTCGATGACCAGCTTGGGCGTGGGGCCCAGCGGGGTGGGAGCCGCGCCGCCCGGCAGCAGCTCCGACATCGGCACGCCGTAGAAGTCCGCCAGCTCGGCGAGCTTCTGGACGGTGACGGCGCGGTCGCCGCGCTCGTAGGAGCCCACCACGACGGCCTTCCAGCGGCCGTGGGACTTCTCTTCCACCCCGTGCAGGGACAGGCCCTGCTGGGTGCGGATGGCACGCAGTCGCGCACCGAGGGACTTCGCGTATTCGGATGGCATCTTCTTGTCGCTCCCGGCCGTGACAGTGGCTGGCGTGGTGGGGGGACGTCCGCTCGTACTCGGCGGGCCGCCTGGGCGGTCCAGCGGATGGTCACGGGTTGCAACCCCACCCGGCAGTGGTTACAGACAGTGACGGTAGGGGGGTCTGCCTTCCAGGTCAAGCCGTTGGTGTGAAACGCGACTAATCGGTGGCCAAACCGTGCGTAAGTGAGACACCTCTCATGTCAGGACCGAGCGGGAGGAGTCGTGCGTCACGATGGCACGAAAAGCCCCTTCCTCCTGGGTATTTCAGGTTTCGACCCCTTCGTTGCCGTATCCACTGGGTGACGACATGACCACATTTCAGGGGGTACGTGCGCGCTTGTGGTGTGATCAGAGTCACATTCGTGACCTCGGGTCATCGACCGCCTCGCGGGGGTCGCGAACGTCGCTGGTAGCGTGGATCCGATCGACATCCTTTAACGACCTGTTCAGTGAGGCAGGGAAGGGAGTCACTACTTTGCGTGCGCAAAAACCGACGACCGGTGACGCCGGTGGCGGTTCCCCCGCACCCGATGCGCCCGAGGGCACCCGCGCCGTCCTCGACGGCAGCGAGATCAACCGGGCGCTGACCCGCATCGCCCACGAGGTGCTCGAACGCACCAAGGGGGGCCGGGACGTCACCCTCCTGGGCATCCCCTCGCGGGGGGTCCCGCTCGCCCACCGCCTGGCACGGCGCATCGAACGGGTGGAGGACCTCACCGTCCCCGCGGGCTCGCTCGACATCACCATGTACCGCGACGACCTGCGCTCCGCCCCCGTCCGCGCCCTCGGCCGGACCGAGATCCCCCAGGGCGGACTCGACGACCGCGTCGTCGTCCTCGTCGACGACGTCCTCTTCTCCGGCCGCACCGTCCGCGCCGCCCTGGACGCCCTCGGCGACCTGGGGCGCCCCCGCGCCGTCCAGCTCGCCGTCCTGGTCGACCGAGGCCACCGCGAGCTGCCCATCCGCGCCGACTACGTGGGCAAGAACCTGCCCACCTCGCTGCGCGAGAGCGTCACCGTGCGCCTGGAGGAGACCGACGGACACGACGCGGTGCTGCTCGGCCCGTCCCGCCCCCGCACCC
>NZ_QPFC01001290.1:0-3819 GCF_003427465.1 Nocardiopsis sp. TNDT3
GTCCCGCGTCGAAGACGCGGGGCGAACGGGGGCGAACGAGGGGGCGCCGCTTGACCCTGCCCCCGGGGCAGGGTGTGGACTGTGTGTCCGCGTGGGGCGTGACGCCGCCCGCGGTCGCGGCGGAGGAGGAGGCATCGCGTGGCCTGGAGTACTCAGCAGCTCGCCGAGCTCGCCAACACGACGGTCAAGGCCGTCCGGTACTACCACGAGGTCGGCCTGCTGGACGTGCCGGAGCGGACGGCGAACGGATACAAGCAGTACCAGGTCTCCCACCTGGTCCGTCTGCTCCAGATCAAGCGGTTGAGCGATCTGGGCGTCCCGTTGTCGGAGGTGGCGTCGATGGGACGGGCGGACGAGGACCCGGACGAGGCGATCCGCGTGCTGGACAAGGAGCTGGAGGCGACGGTCGACCGGCTCAACCGCGTGCGGGCGGAGCTGGCCGTCATCCTGCGCCACCGCGCACCGGCCTACGTTCCCCCCGCGTTCGCGCCGGTCTCCCACGAGCTCTCCGACCGGCAGCGATCACTGCTGATGGTCTACTCGACCGTTCTCAGCGAGAGGTCCGTCGAGAAGTTCCGCGAGCTGATCAGCGACCCCGACGAGACGGACGAGGAGTTCGAGGCCCTGCCCGAGGACGCGGACGACGCCGCGATCGACCGCCTCGCCGCGCGCATGCTGCCGGTCGTGCGCAGACGGAGTGAGGAGAACCCGTGGTCGGCCGACCCCGCCGCCGACGCGCCGGGCGGCGCGGAGCGCGCCGAACGCACGATGGCCGAGGCCATGGCGCAGTTGTACAACCCCGCGCAGCTGCGGGTGCTCAAGCGTCTGAGCGCCCTCCTTCGGGAGGGGGTTCCGGACGGGGGCGGCGACGCGCCCTGACGCGGCGCCGAGGAGCCGGAGTCCGAGGGGTCAGCGCTCGCGCCCGTGCCCCTGGCGGGTCCGGGCCGGAGCGGACCCGCTCGCGGCGGGAGGCCGTACCCTCACCAGCTGCGCGAGCAGGGCCAGCACGGGCAGTTCCACCAGCGGTCCCACGACCAGCGCCACCGCGATCAGGGGCCGGTCGGGGAAGGCCGCGACCGCGACGGCCAGCGCGATGGGCGAGTTGCGGGCCGTGGTGGTCATGACCAGGGTGACCCCCTGGTCCGCCGGGAGGCGCAGCATCCGGGACAGGCCGGTGGCGATCAGGGGCAGCGCCACGAAGAAGACCGCCAGCGGCGGCAGCAGGGCGAGCAGGTCGGCGCCGTGCTCCAGGACGGTGCGGGCCTGCCAGGCGAACATCGCCAGCACGGCCGCGTACAGCAGCGGCAGGACCAGGCGCGAGGCCGGACCGGTGACGTACCGCTCGCGCCAGGCGGCCCCTTTGAACCGGTATGAGGCCCACCGCAGCACCGAGGCCAGGGCCAGCGGGACGACGAGGACGAGCAGCACCGACTCGGCCAGGGTGGCGGCGTCGACCATCGCGGCCCGCCCGCCCAGCAGCAGCACGTACACCGGCAGCAGCGCGAGCTGGAGGACGAGGTTGACCGGCAGCAGGGCGGCGGCGATGCCGGTGTGCCCGCGCGCCACGGCGGTGAAGACCAGGTACCAGTCCGTGCACGGGGTCACCAGCAGCAACAGCAGACCGATGCGCAGGTCCGGTTCGCCCCCGAGCAGCCCCGCTCCCAGGGCCCAGGCCAGGGCCGGGGTGAACACGAAGTTGAGCGCCAGGCTGACGGCGACCAGGGTCCTGGCGCGCCCGACCTCGCCCACGTGGGCGGCGTCCATCTGCGCGAACACGGCGGTGAGCATCGCCAGCAGGGCGGGCAGCACCACGTGCTCGGCCGCCGGACCGACGGGCAGCAGCAGGCCCGCGGCCAGCCCCGCCACGGCGGCCAGGGCCACGAACAGGCTCTGGAGGCGTTCGGCCAGCGACATCTGTTCAGTGCTCCTCGGCGGTTTCGAAGACCCGTATCAACACCATGCGCCCACGGTAGGCCTTCGCGCCGACCCGAGGACCGGGCCCGGCACGCGCCGCGGCCGGGGCCCTCGCGCGCACGCCCATGTGCGCGGCCCCGCGGAGCCCGCCGATCCGAGCGCCCACGGTCGGGACCGGCGTCGGGGTACGGCGGCGCGCTGGTGCGCACGGTGCGCCGCGCCGGTGCCGCCCGCCGGTCAGCGCGCTCACGCTCCTCCGCCGGTGGTCTCGGAGCGCGTGCCTCGGGCAGACCCCTCCTGAGCGGGGTCCCTCCCCTCGGAGCCCTTCGGCCCGCGCGCCCGGCTCCACTGCCAGACGCCCGCCGCGAGCAGGGCGATCCCGGCCGCGGCGAGGACGAACACGTCGATCCCCGCCCCGCCGACGGCGAAGAGCCACTCCTGGACCCGGTAGCTCTGGTCGTCGAACGCCCCGACGCCGCCGAAGAGGGACGCCGTTCCGTCATAGCGCAGGAACACCACGCCGATGGCGACGAACAACAGGCCCGACAGCGTGCTCGTGGTGTGGACGCGCACGGGGCCGAGGGAGACGGTGCGTCCGCGCAGCCAGCGCTTCTCTCCCAGGTCGTAGCGGTCCCACAGCAGCGCCAGCACGAACAGAGGGCCAGCCATCCCCAGAGCGTAGACCGCCAGGAGCAGGGCACCGCGCAGGGGACCGCCGGTGGCCGCGACGGTCAGGACCGCGCCGAGGATCGGCCCGGAGCAGAAACCGGCGAATCCGTACACCGCGCCCAGCCCGAAGACCGAGACGGTGTTCGTGCGTCCGGAGAAGCGCCCCTGGAGACGCCGGGCCAGCCGCGAGGAGAACCCGAAGCCCACGATCTGCGCCACGCCGAAGGCGATGACGAGCGAGCCCGCGACGGTGATGAGGAGTTCGCGCTCTCCGTAGAACAGGCGGCTGACCGCGGCCGATCCCGCGCCGAGTGGAACCAGCGTGGTGCACAGGCCCAGGTAGAACACGCCGGTGCGGCCCAGGAGGCGGCGCGGGTCGCGGAACGCGTACCCGAAGAACGAGGGGAGCAGCAGGGCGCTGCACGGGCTGAACAGGGCGAGCACGCCGCCCGCCAGGGCCGCGACGAGACCGACGTCAGCCATCGCCGTCCCTCCCGGCGTCCGCCAGCGCGTCCTCGATCGCCGACACGAACACGGAGAGCGGTTGGGCACCCATGAGGGGCTGGCCGTTGACGAGGAAGGCGGGGGTGGAGGTGACCCCGATCCCCTGCGCCTCCGCGAAGTCGCGGCTCACCATCGAGGCGACCTCGTCGCCGTGCCGGTCCTCCTCGAAGCGCTCGGGGTCCATGCCCAGCTCCGCGACGATCCCGTCCAGCACCTCTTCGAGGGCCTCGCCCTCGAACTTCTCCCCGTGGGCGAAGTAGGCCTCGTGGAACTCCCAGAACCCGCCCTGCATCCCGGCGGCCCGGGCGGCGTGGGAGACCGTCTCCGAGGAACCGGTGATGATGGGGAAGTCGCGCCACTCGATGCGCAGGTCCCCCCGTTCGACGTAGTGCATCAGCTCGGGTTGGGTCTCCCGGGCCCAACGGCCGCAGTAGGGGCAGTTGTAGTCGGAGTAGGCCACCATGACCACTGGGGCGTCGACCTCGCCCATCGCGGCGGGGTCCTCGGGGTCCCGGCGGGCCAGCAGGGCCCCGAACTCACGCTGGTCGGGGGTCTGGTCGTCGGCTCCGGCGGAGTGGGGAGCGGAGTCGGCCGCCGGCTCCCGCGCCGCGGGTTCCTGCGCCCGGTCGTCCACGGCGCGGTTGGCCACGAGCAGACCCGCGACGACCAGCAGGGCGAGGCCGGCGAACAGGAGGCCCCGCCACGAACCGCCGCCCCCGTCCGGGGTACGCC
>NZ_QPFC01001291.1:0-1208 GCF_003427465.1 Nocardiopsis sp. TNDT3
GTCCGGGGCGGCCGGCCCCCGCCCGCCCCGGACCGCTCACCAGTGGGTGAGCTTCAGCTCTCCCAGCTCCGCCAGGGCCACGCGCCCCTCCTCCGCCAGGACGCGCACCGTCTCCTCCGCCTCGGAGAGGGTGACGTAGCGGCCCCGCGACACGGCCTCGGCGGGCGAGGGGCTCTCCATCCACAGCCGGGGACCGCTCTCCCACACCATCTGCACGACGGCGCCGCTCGGGGCGGTGAACACCGCGAACGTGCCCTTGCTCGGGGTGAGTTGGTGGACGACCAGGCGCGCGGCGGCCGTCTCCAGGGGTTCGGCGTAGTCCATGAAGCCGAGGCCCTCCTCGGCGGCGTCCGCGTAGTGGACCTCCACCAGCCCGGTGTGGGCGGAGCGGGCCTCCTCGCGCGGCCAGACGGCGCCCACCACCCAGCGGCTGAGGGGCTCCTCCACGCGCTCGCGGGACAGCGCCGGTCCGTGCCGGACGCGCAGGAGGTCGAAGTCGCGTTCGAGGGCGATGGTGTGGCCCCGGTCGCTGCTCAGCGTGGCGACGAAGAAGCGCGGCAGCCAGGGCAGGACCATCCGGGACAGCTCGCGGACGCTCACGCGGCCCTGGTAGTGGGAGACCCACTCGGGGACCTCGTAGGGCCCCGGGTTGTTGAAGGACACGTGGACCATGGGCTCGCCGTCCACGGCGGGCCCGGGGAAGGCGGCCCCCCGGCCGAAGCGGCGGCGGTTCCAGTCCATACCGACGTGGAGCTTGCGGTCGGGGTCGCCGTCCCACTCGACCGTGAGCCCGTGGGCGCGCAGTGCCTCGGCCACCTCCTCCCCCACGGCGGCGCGGCGGATCGGGTGGCTGGCCCCGAAGCCGATGGTGAGCGAGGATCCCGCGACCGCGTGCGCGGCGTCCTGGTCGTGGTAGAAGGCGTACCCGCGCGCCGGGGTGTCGGCGGGTCTGGAGTTGCGGGCGGCGAGTTCGCCCTCCAGGGCGGTTCTGGCGCAGCGCTCGCAGCAGGTGAACTCCTCGCGGGCGATGACGCCGGACTCGTCCAGGGCGCGGAAGGCGCGCGTGAGGCGCTCGCCGTCGGTGCGGGCGGGCCAGCGGCGCTGGCGCTGGACGTGTTCGGCCAGGACCCGGTCCACGTGGTCGTGGAGCCGGGCGGAGGCCTCGCGGACCTCCCGCCCGCCGGGGTCGCCGTCCTCCAGCGTGTCGA
>NZ_QPFC01001292.1:0-5643 GCF_003427465.1 Nocardiopsis sp. TNDT3
GGCCGGGGACGGGGCGGGGCCGACAGCGCCGAGGGTTCCGGCCGGGCACCGAACGCGAGCGGGCCCGGCCGGGAACGTGACGGTTGTGTCTCCAGTGGCTCTACTTGCGGTTGGGGCGCAGGGTCCAGGTGATGCTCATGCGACCGGTGACGGTGCCGTCCTCGGTGCGCAGCTCGACGTCGATGGGGAACTCGGGGCGCCTGCCCTCGTCCAGCTCGGCGATGATCTCCTCGCGCGGACGGCCCAGGACGGCCTCGGCGGTCAGGTCGCCCGTCGCGATCTTGAGGAAGTCGATCGTGGAGGTGGTCGGCAGGGGTACGGCGCGGTCGAGCTGGTCGCCGAAGGTGCCGATGATGATGGCGCCGGAGGCGGACTCGGCCAGGGTGAACATGGCGCCCGCGTGGGGGCCGCCGACGTGGTTGTGGTGGTCCGCGTTGTCGGGCAGGCGCATGACGGCGCGCCCGTGGTCCAGCTCGGTGAAGGTCAGGCCGAGGGTCCGGACGAAGGGGACCGCGGCCAGGAAACCGGCCTTGACCGCTTCCGCCGTCTCGGGGTTCATGTGTGCCATGGCGCTCATGTTACTGCCGGGTAACCTATAGGCGCCACCCCACGGATGTCGGTGGACGCAAACGTGTTCCCGGGCGGGCCGCGCGGGCGGAGGGGTGTGGGCTACCATGACGTGGCGGAGATTCGCTCTCCGCGGGGAGGGTTCGCATAGCGGCCGAGTGCAGTGCTCTTGAAAAGCACCAAGTCCTTGACGGGACTTCGTGGGTTCAAATCCCACACCCTCCGCAGAATCGGGGAGTTTCCCCAGGTGGGAGCCTTCCACGGAACACGGCGAAGGCCGGTGGTCCGGGTCCGTAGCACATTCATCGCACACGGCCCGGGGAGCCACCGGCCTTCGCCGTTCACCGGTCAGGCGGCGAGGACCCGCAGACGGGCGGCGTCCATCGCGTCGGCCACCTCGTCCAGGCGGTCGGGGAACAGGTGCCCGTACCGGTCCAGGGTCATCGTCGCCGTCTTGTGGCCGAGCATCGCCTGCACGACCTTGACGTCCGCACCGGCCGCGATGGCGAGCGACGCGGCGGTGTGCCGGAGCTTGTGGGGGGTCAGCCCCATGCCGTCGAGCCCGGCCGCCCTCACCGCCAGGGCGAACTCACGGTTGCGCCAGTTCCGGATACGCAGCGGGGCGCCCCGCCTGGTGGTGAAGACCAGCGCGTCAACCGGACGCCCCTCCACGAAGGACCGCAGTTCGGGGACGAGGGACCGGGGAACCGGCACGGTCCGGAACCTGCCGTTCTTCGGGGGCTGTTCGACGAGCCTGCCGTCCACCTCGGCGAAGGTCACGACGACCCGGACCCGACGCCGGTCCAGGTCCACCCGCCCCACGCGCAGCGCGGCGGCCTCACTCCACCGCATGCCGGTGTAGGCCAGGAGCAGGACGAGCGCCCGGCTCACCCTGGCCGACGCGAGTTCCTGCCCGTACTTGGTGCGCAGCGTCAGGGAGGCGTCGGCCAGCGCCTCCACCTGGGCGTGGTCGAGGTAGACGTGTTCGGCCTCGCTGGGCTTGGGCAGCGGTACGCCCTTGGCCGGGTTGAAGGGGATGCGCCGGGGGACGCACCAGCCCAGGACCATCGACAGCACGACGTGCGCGTGCCGGGTCTGGGAAGCCCCCAGGTTGCTACCGCCCTCGTCCCGGGGCTTCTGGAGGTGAGCCACCCACACGGCCACGTCCTCGGCGTGGACTGCCGAGAGGCGCAGGTCTCCCCAGCGCGGCAGCACGTGGTTGTCCAGGACCGCCCGGTACTGCCACCACGTGGACCGTTTGATGTCCGTGCGGGTGATGAGCCACTTCTCGGCCATCTCCGCCACGGTGACCTTGGCGTCGTGGGGGTTGCGGTAGGAGCCCTCGTGAAGGCTGTTCTCGATCTCGGTCCGCTTCTTCTCCGCGTCCGGCTTCTTCTGGAAGACGCCGCCGCTCTTGATCTTCCCGGAGGGGTCGTAGTAGCGGACCCACCACCGGCCGGGCGGAGTGCGCTTGGACGCCTTGGCCTTGCTCACCGCCTCCGTGTACGCCCTGTCCTTGGTGCGGTCGTAGACCCACGCGCGAGCCATGGGGGTGTCTCCTTTCCGTGGGTTACTGGGCCAGGACCCAGGCGTGGACCTCGGCGGGCACGTAGCGCACGTACCGGCCGACGCGGTGGGAGGGCGGACCGTCGCCCCTGTAGCGCCACTCGTAGAGCGTCTTGGGCGGCACGCGCAGGAAGGAGGCCGTGTCCTTCACCGACCACAGGCCGTGGTCCCGACGCTGTTCCGGAACGGCCGGGGTCACCGTCGTCGCACTCATGCCGTCCTGCTTCCGTGGGTTGCCGAAAGATCGTTCCGCCGTGCCGCGTCGAGCTGTGCGCGGCGTTTGAGTGCTTCGCCCACCGCGCGGAGAAGGCGTTGCTCCCGAGGGGCCACGTCGGGGTCGGTGGGTCGGGCCAACTCCCACTCGAAGGAGCCCGAGGCGACCGAGGACAGCACGGGGGAACGCAGGTTGTCCTCGTCCGCCTGGCCCTCGTTGGCGGGGTCGCTATTAACGCCGTTAATTCCGAGGGCGTTGAGGACCCAGGTGAGCCGGTCCGCCTTGTGGTCGGCCAGGGTCTTGCCGGACCACTTGCGCGAGACCAGGACGCGGCGGCCCGCGTAGCCCAGGTGTTCGCGACGATGCGCCTTGGACCGGCAGAACCCGGGACGCTGTCCGGCCTTGGCCTCGTCCGGCTGGATGCCGTAGCGCAGCCAGTTCGAGCACCGGGGCGAGCACGGCTCGAAGCGCAGCGCTTCCAAGAGCCGGTCCACGTGCTGTTCCTGCCGGACCGTTTCGGCCGCATGGCAGTCGGCGATGTCCTTGGTCAGGTACTTGGCCAGGTAGCGCACACACCGGTCCGCGTCCGCCGAGCCCGCGACCACACCCTTGGCGTCCACCTGACGGCCGAACCGCACCACGTGGAAGGGTTCGGCGTCCGGGTCGTCATCGAGGGCGTCCAGCGCCTCATCCCACGTGGGCAGGACTTCCCCGGTGGTCGGGTCGAGATAGGTACCCGCGTCCTCGTCCCAGACCGGCAGGTGGTCACCGTCGAAGACGACGCGGTCGGCGGTAGGCCACCACACCTGGTGGTAGGTCGCGGCGGCGATCTGGCGCAGCTCTGCCCGGGGGATGGTGCCGCGTGTGGCCATGTGCAGGTGCGGGGCCAACCGTCGTTGGGGTTCCACGGCGGCGAAGTACTGGACATCGAACCCGGCCACGCGGCGCAGGTTCTGCACGAACCGATCCACCAGCTTGGAGAAGTGCAGGGTGTCCCGGGCGGCCCGCCGGTAGTCGTACGTGGAGGGATCGACCGGGGTGCCGTCCGAGCGCACCCGCCCGTAGGAGTCCAACGTCAGGGTGATGAACAGCGAGGGCCGAAACACCTTGCCCGAGGCCGGGTCAGTGAAGGCCCGCCCGACCGTCTTCCTCGTCATAGGTCGCTTGGGAAGGTCGGGCACGTCCTGACGGCGTTTGGTCGAGCGCACCCGACGCGGCCCCGACGAACCCGAGGAGTCGCCGGAGCGGGTGACCGAACCTCGAAGGCCGGAGGCGGTGATCTCCTCGTCCAGGTCCGCGATCGCCGCATCCAGCGCCGAGAGCTGTTCCGGGTCAGCGACCCCGGTGGCAGCGAGGCGATCCCGTTCGGCGGTGACCAACGCCCGCTGTTCCACCCAACCGCGTTGTTCCTCGGACGGCGGATCAGGCTCCACCACAGGTTCGGTAACCAGGTGCCAGCCCTCTTCACACTGAGAGCGGCGAAGGCTGCGCTTCCTCTTGGCGCAGGCCGGACACCGCGATTCAAGCGTGGACCCGCACGGAACGTCGATCACCTCGGCGGCACCTGTGGCGATGTTGGTGCGTCGAAGGGACACGGGGCGGATGCACACGCCGTGGTCGGCGGCGACCTGTTCGGCCACCTCACGGGCGAGCGGTTGCGCGAGCCGTTCGGCCCGGGTTGTCTTACCGGTGGGAGTGGGCATCAGGCGCCCCCTCGAACGACCAAAGCAGAGGTCAGATGAAACCGTGGTTGGTGCCGTTCCTGCTTGTGACGACCGTGCTCAGCCTGACCGCGTCGGTACTGTCGCTTAGCCACGGCCAGGTCATGCCGGGTCTGCTCTTCGTGTTCAACACCCTGTTCTTCGCGGTGTTCTTGGTCGGGGCATGGCAGGAAGCGAAGAAGTACCAACATCAGGCTGCCCCTCCATCCGAGGAAAAGCCCACCCCGTAGTTGTCCACCATGGTTGTGATGTCCTCGTCCGCGACGTAGGCGGCCCGGACCCGCACCGGGGACGGAGAGCCTTCCAGACGGACGTAGGCCACCCCGGGAAGGGTGGGGTCGATCAGGTGGGCTTCCGCACCCCGTTCACGTGCGCCTTCGCCGAGGACCATGTCCACCTGCGATGCCTCGTCCAGGCGCAGGGCGACCTTGTCGGGGAAGAGGTTGCGCAGGTTCATGACCTCCTTGCGCGGGTCCTGCAACGCCGCCAGGACCGCGAAGCCGACCGAACGCCCCTGCGAGGTCAGCGTGGCTATCGCGTTCTCCGCCCTCCGGCGCACGTCCCGGTTAGGGTGGTACGCGGTCAGAAAGGCGACCTCGTCCAGGAGCACGACCACGAACGGGTCAGCGGTGGTCGGGATGTGGGAGCGCTGTTTGCCCGCGTAGCGTTCGGCCCGCTCCTGCATCTGCGCTACTGCCTTTTCGAGCAGGGCCACCGCGGATTCGCCCGTGTCGGCGTAGCGGGTGAACAGGTCGCGGCCGTAGGCCAGTTCCATGCGCTTGGGGTCGATCGCCCACACCTGCGCAGTGCCGTCGGCCAGGGCGGGGAGCATGGCGCGGATGGTGGACCAGATCACCGATCCCTTGCCGGCCCCGGTCACCCCGACCACGAGCACGTGGGTTCCGTGCAACCGCAGCAACCAGGGTGAGCCGTCCTCGCGCTGGCCGACCGGGAGCGCGTCCAGATCCGGAGAGTCAGGGACGGGCAGGGCGTCCAGGGGTTCGGCCAAGGTGTCACGTCGGGGGAACTCCAACGTGATGTCCCGGGGACCGTTGACCACCACACGGCAGGAAGGCGCGGCGAACCCGTGCGCCAGCTCGGTGACGCGGTGCTCGAAGTCGTCCGGAGAGGTTCCGGCGACGAGGGAGACGCGGACGTAGTCGGCCCAGGAGTTGCATCGAACGCGGCGGATGCGGGGCAGGTAGCGGCGTTCCTGGTAGGACTCAGCCAACCCGGAGATCACCAACACCGGCTGCCAGTGCCGCTTGTAGACGAACAGATGCCGCCACCACGCCAGCAGACGCAGGGTGACACAGGCGCGGTAGGAGCCGGGCCAGGTGCGCCACCAGATAAGGGAGACCACGGCAGCGGTACCCCACAGGCAGGCGAGGCCGGGCCAGTCCAGCCACCACCACACCCCCGCCGACGAGGCGAGGCAGGCGACCATGACGGGGAACCGGAACGGCAGGGTGAGAAGGAACCGCACCAGCCGCCAGATCCACGAGGCCAGGACGACGATCCCGGGGGTTTCCACGATCGGTGTCGTCCACCGCACGCCCTGGGCCGGGGTGGGAT
>NZ_QPFC01001293.1:0-1028 GCF_003427465.1 Nocardiopsis sp. TNDT3
AGCCCGCCCTCCCCGCCCAGCTCCGCGTCCACCCGTTCCAGGGTCGCGAGCACGCGCGGGTCGGTCCCCTCCAGGAAGCCCAGGAGCGGGATCCTCAGCAGCGACCCGTCCACGTGGGACGAGCAGTAGGACTGCGTGAAGGTCCCGGCCTCCGCGTCGTAGCCCCGGTCCAGGACCTCCTGGCGCACGGCGTCCAGCTCCTTGCGCCACTTGTCCAGCGGGACGTCCCCGCCCGCCTTGCCGGACTCGGTGGCCAGCTGGATCCCGCGGTCCAGGCACACCCAGGCGTAGACCTTGGAACTCGTCCAGTGCCGCGGCCGCGACCGCACCTCCCACATGCCCTCGTCCGGCTCGCGCCAGACCCGGCACGCCGCGTCGACCATCGAGGAGAGCTGTTCGACGTCCCCGCGCCCGAGCCCGCCGGTGGCCTCCTCGTAGGACAGCGCGGCGTCGAGCACGTGCCCGTACACGTCCAGCTGGTGCTGTGAGTAGGCGTCGTTGCCGACGCGGACCGGTCTGGACCCGGCGTGTCCGGCGAGGTGGTCCAGGGTCTCCTCCTCAGGCGGCGGCTGTTCGTCGACCGCCTGCACCGGGGGGACCCAGTCGATCGGCTGACCGCACATGCGCAGCAGGAAGCGCAGGTAGTGCCCCGCCTCCTCGGCGTGCCCGAGCCGAAGGAAGGCCAGGACGACGAGCGCGGCGTCGCGGTGCCAGACGTAGCGGTAGTCCCAGTTGCGCGGGCCTCCCGGCCACTCGGGCAGGGACGTGGTGGGTGCGGCGATCAGGGCGCCGCTCTCCTCGTGGAGCAGACCGCGCAGGGTGAGGGCGCTGCGGCGCACGTGCGTGGCGCCGACCCCGTCGTAGTCGGTCCGGCCGGACCACTCCCGCCAGGCGTCCAGGGTCTCCCGCAGCAGCGCCCGGCCCTCCCCCAGTCCGACGCGGCGCCCGCCCTCCAGGTAGTCCAGGGCGAACACGGCGGTGTCCCCCTCGGCCAGCTCCACGCGGTACTCCGGCACGCCGTCCCGCGC
>NZ_QPFC01000148.1:0-3189 GCF_003427465.1 Nocardiopsis sp. TNDT3
CACGGAGGCGGAGAAGGAGGCGGCCCACCACTAGCGCGCCCACACGTGGATGACGGACCCGGTCGCGGTGCGGCCGGGTCCGTCGTGTTCCCGGAGCACGGCCCCGCACACGGCGGGAGCCGACCGCCCCCGTGCGAGGTCGGTCGGCTCCCGTGTGTCCGGTGCGGGCGGCGGAGTGCTCAGCCGGCGTAGATGTCGTCGATCTCCTTGCTCCACTGCTTGCTGACCACGTGGCGCTTGACCTTCAGGGAGGCGGTCATCTGGCCGCTCTCCTCCGTGAAGTCGCTGGGCAGGATCTTGAACTTCTTGATCCCCTCGGCCTTGGACACCGCGTTGTTGGCGTTGTCCACGGCCTCCTGGATGGCGGCGTTCAGGTCCGCGTCCCCGGTCAGGTCGGCGATCTCGCCGCTCTTGCCGTTGGCCTCGCGCCACTGGACGAACGACTCGGGGTCGATCGTGATCAGCGCGGCGATGAACTTGCGGTTGTCTCCGACCACCATGCACTGGCTGACCAGGGCGTGGGCGCGGATGCGGTCCTCCAGGACGGCCGGGGCGACGTTCTTGCCGCCCGCGGTCACGATGATCTCCTTCTTGCGCCCGGTGACGCTCAGGAAGCCGTCGTCGTCCAGCGCGCCCAGGTCGCCGGTGCGGTAGAAGCCGTCCTCGGTGAAGGCCTCCTTGGTGGCCTTCTCGTTCTTCCAGTAGCCGACCATGATGTGGTCGCCCTTGAGCAGGATCTCGCCGTCCTCGGCGATCCTGATGGTGGTGCCGGGCAGCGGCTGGCCCACGGTGCCGATCTTGTTGAACTCGGGGCTGTTCACCGAGGTGGGGGCGGTGGTCTCGGTGAGGCCGTAGCCCTCGATGATGGTGAAGCCGATGCCGCGGAAGAAGTGGCCCAGACGCGCGCCCAGCGCGGATCCGCCGGAGACGGCGTACTCGGCGTTGCCGCCCAGGGCGGCCAGGAGCTTGCCGTAGACCAGCTTGCTGAACAGCGCGTGCTTGAGCTTGAGGCTCAGGGGGATCCGGCCGGTGGCCAGGGCCTTGCTGTAGGCGACGGCGGTGTCGGCGGCGGCGTTGAAGATCTTGCCCTTGCCCTCGGCCGCGGCCTTCTGCTCGGCCTTGGTGTAGACCTTCTCGAACACGCGGGGGACCGCGAGCAGGAAGGTGGGCCTGAACGCCGAGAACTGCTCGATCAGCTCGGGGCCGGTGGAGGGGAAGTGGCCGAGGGTGGCTCTGGCCTCGATCACCATGACCTGGACGAAGCGGGCGAAGACGTGGGCCAGCGGCAGGAACAGCAGCGTGGAGGGATTCTCCTTGCTGCGCAGGACCTGGCGGGCCGGGCCCTCCAACGCGTTGTGGGAGATGAAGAGGAAGTTGCGGTGGGTGAGCTCGCAGCCCTTGGGGCGGCCGGTGGTGCCCGAGGTGTAGATGAGGGTGGCGAGGTCGTCGGCCTTGACCCCGGTGCGGCGCTTCTCCAGAGCCTCGTCGCTCACCTCCGAGCCCGCGGAGCGCAGCTCGGCGTACCCGGGGTCGTCGAACCGCCAGACGGGGCCGAGCTCGGGGGTCCGGGCGCGGACCGACTCGACGCGCTCGGCGTGGGCGTCGTTCTCCACGAACGCGGCCTTGGCGCCGGAGTCGGTGAGGATCCACTCGATCTGCTCGGCGGAGGAGGTCTCGTAGATCGGGACGGTCACGCCGCCGACGGACCAGATGGCGTAGTCGACGACCGTCCACTCGTAGCGGGTGCGCGACATCAGGGCGACGCGGTCGCCGTGCTCGATGCCCGCGTCGATCAGGGCCTTGGCGTACGCGGCGATGTCGGCGTGCAGCTCCGCCACGGTGACGTCGTGCCACTGGCCGGACTCCTGGCGACGGGCGGTGACGGCGTTGGGCTCGCTGGCCGCGCGCGCGTAGAGCGTGTCGGTCAGTCGCGCGTCGTCGGAGATCTCAGCCTTCGCGGGAGAGCTGTATTCGCGCACGTGGTGCTCCTGGACGTGTACGGGTTCGGGTAGTACGGGACGTGATGACCGTAACAACACCACCCTACTCATGAGTAGAACACGTTGTCGTTCGGTATCCAACGGTGACCCTGGGTCGTGTCCGGCGCGGCGGACGCGCTGGTGCGCGGGCGGAGGAAAGAACGGATTCCTCCCTCGTACGCACGCGAGACTATACGCCCGACGTAGTGTTTGCGCACGTCGTGAGAACTATGTGCTGTATGTGAATTTTGTGTCCTTTGTAGGTTTTCGTGGTCATTGCGGTTTCCCCTGGCCTCACTCCCCGTAGCCGCGCCCGCGCCCCTGATTCGCCCCTGAACCTGCCCTGAGAAACCTCCCCGGCGCCCGGAGGGCCGGTTACCGTGAAGCAGAACGCGGCGCGAAGGAGGAAGCTGACATGACGGAGAACACCGGTCGCAACGGCGGTCCGGGTGTGGGCAGGGGCGAGGACCCCGACCTCATCGACGACGCGCTGAAGCTGGTGACCACCCTTCAGCGCAGGCTGTTGACGGCCGGGGTCAAGCGCGGGGTGGGCGCCGTGACCTCGCCGCCCCCGAGCAAGGGCGACGTGTGGGAGGAGGCCATCCGCCTGGAGACGGACGACCGGCGCCCCCCGCTGGAGGAACTGCTCGACATCGTGCGCACCTCCGGCCCCGAGGTCGTCGGACACCTCGGCCGCGCCGGACTGGCCGCGGTCGGAGCCCTGGGCCGCACCTGGGACGTGGTCGAGCGCTCCCTTGAGCAGACCCGCGCCGACGACGCCGCGGGGCACCGTCCGCAGGACCGGACGCAGGGTGGCGAAAGGGCGACGGAAGGCGAGGAACGCCAGGTCACCGCGGGGTGAACGGGAGGAGATCACGGTTCGACTCCGGGGGTGTCGGGGGTCGCCTCGCGCCTGGTTTAATCAGATGGCATACATCATCTGAAAACACTTTGCCATGAACCTTGAGACTTATGTCAGAGTTCGGGCGTAAGTACGAAGGAGCTGCCCCCATGCTGACCATCGGCGTAGACATCGGCGGGACCAAGGTCGCCGCCGGGGTCGTCGACCCCGAAGGGCAGATCCTCGACAAGGTCAAGTACCCCACCCCCTCCAACGACCCGCAGGCCCTGGCCGACGTCGTGGCCAGGGCCGTCGGGGAGCTGCGCGGCCGACAGGACGCCGACTCCGTCCGGGCGGTCGGGGTGGGGG
>NZ_QPFC01001294.1:0-5507 GCF_003427465.1 Nocardiopsis sp. TNDT3
AGAAGGCGACCAGGTCCTCCAGCATCGGGTCGTTGACGACCTTCCACCACAGCGGCACCAGCACGTCGCGGTAGGCGGCCCGCAGCTCCTCCCCGGAGGGGACCTCCGGAGCCGCCACGCGCATCATGTCGAAGTCGGGGCGCATGTCCCGCGCCATGCGCCCGACCCAGGCGATCACCTGGGGGAGCACGTGGTCCGACCCCGCGGCGACGAACGGCAGCCCGGTCGCGGCCACCGTCGGCGCGAGTTCGGGCTGGCTGGCGACGCGCACCTCGTGCCCGGCGGCGCGCAGCGCCCATGCCAGGGGGGTCATCCCGATGAAGTGGGTCTTCTCGGAGAACGTTGCGAACAAGATACGCACCGGAGATCCTCACGATCTGTCAGAAATGCTAGGGCGAGGGTTTCGAAGGAATTAGTAAAACCTTTTCTCACATGACCTTCCTCCTTGCGTCCGGGCTCCGTCGCCGAGAGTGAGCACCGGTCGGGCCGCGTGTCGTCGAGTCGGGGCCCGCGGTTTGGCGTCCCACCTGCGCGACTTACCGTGTGCGCCGCCTAGCGCAAAGTGCTTAATAATCAGGGGGTTGCCTGTACGCTCAGCTATCTCATACGCTGCTTTACGAACGGCGTTGACCGATACCGGCCATGTTGACGGACTGGTTATCGCCGGTTATCCACGACCGGTTTCGCTGCGGCATCGGCCAGGGAGGGTCTTCAGGCTCCAGTTGATTTCTTGACCTCTTTAAACCAGTTTGAAGACTGTGTCCGTTCTGTGCTCACCGCATATCTGCGCTGAGGGGTTGAGGATCGACTTCCGTCGACCGTTCCCCTTTTCACGTGTGCTCCCATGAACCCGGCGTCGACGTGTGCCCGGACCCTTGTCCGCACAACCCGCGAACATGCGCAGTGAGCCCTCTTACCGATATCAGACCACCTTGTCTTACAAGACGACTGATCCTGGCCCGAGCGCTGAGTTCTCTTGCCCTCTCAGGAAGGTCGATAAGGGGACCCACATGGAAGCAGTGATGAATCCGGACAGCCACGCCAGCCCCCAGGCGAAGGTCCCCGAAGCCAGACGGAGCCGGTCCGCCGCGGACTCGGGCGGCCGACGGGGCGCCTCGGGCAACCCCACCCGCAGAACGAGCCTCCACCTGCCCGACGGCATGGCCATGGTCGACTGGGAGCGCTGGGGACAGCACATCTTCGTCATCTCCGACGCGTCCGCCTGGTGGCTCGGGGACTGGCTCATCTACGGCCAGGAGAACTACCCCCAGCGGTACAAGCGCGCGATCGAGAAGACCTCCCTCGACTACCAGACCCTGCGCAACTACGCCTGGGTCGCCAGGAAGTTCGTCCCCGCCCGGCGCCGCGAGAAGCTGAGCTTCCAGCACCACGCCGAGGTGTGCGGCCTCCCGGAGGAGGAGCAGGAACGCTGGTTGGCCGAGGCCGAGGCGGGCCGCTGGTCCCGCAACGAGCTCCGCCGCCGCATCCGCCTCAAGGCCCGGGGAGTGGACCCCGCACGGGAGACCATATACGTTCAGGTCGCCATTAACCCGGAGCGGAAGAGGCAATGGCAGGAAGCCGCCGAGAGTTCTGGTATGAGTTTCCCGGAGTGGGCTTCCAAGGCCTTGGACATGGCTGCCAAGAAAATGATTGAGGTCGGCTGAGCCGAGACCCCGGGTCCGTTACGGCCCCGCCGTTTATTTTGACTCCCCCCGTGGGAAAACCCCCGCCGACGATTCTTCTGGTGTGCCGGAAACCGGTACGGAGCCGGGTGGTCGCCGCGCGGGGGCCACCCTTGCTGACACGATCCAGGCGCCCGGTTCTCCCGGCCGCGGGCGACCTGAAAACGGAGGAACACATGACGACCTATGTCTGGGGCTACCTGGAGGAGTACGAGAAGGAAAGGGAGGACATCCTCGACGCCGTGGACAAGGTGTTCAAGTCGGGGAAGCTGATCTGGGGCCCCTCCCTGGTGGCCTTCGAGGAGGAGTTCGCCCAGTACCACGGCGTGGCGCACTGCGCGGGCGTCGACAACGGCACCAACGCCATCGTGCTCGCCCTGCGCGCCCTGGGCGTCGGTGAGGGCGACGAGGTCATCACCGTGTCGAACACGGCCGCGCCCACGGTCCTGGCCATCGACCTGGTGGGGGCGCGCCCGGTCTTCGTCGACATCGACCCGGACACCTACCTCATGCGTGTGGACCAGGTCGCGGCGGCGATCACCGAGCGCACGCGCTGCATCCTGCCGGTCCACCTGTACGGGCAGTGCGTGGACATGGCCCCGCTGGAGGCGCTGGCCGCCGAGCACGGCCTGGTCGTCCTGGAGGACTGCGCCCAGGCGCACGGAGCCACCCACCACGGGCGCGTGGCGGGCTCCATGGGCCACGCCGCCGCCTTCTCCTTCTACCCGACGAAGATCCTCGGCGCCTACGGCCACGCGGGCGCGACGATCACCAACGACCCGGAGGTCGACGCCTCCCTCCGGCGCCTGCGCTACTACGGCATGGACCAGGAGCGCTACTACGTCGTCACGCCGAACGGGCAGAACAGCAGGCTCGACGAGGTCCACGCGGAGATCCTGCGCCGCAAGCTCGGCCGCCTGGACGAGTACATCGAGGGCCGCAGGGCGGTGGCCCGCGCCTACGACGAGGCGCTCGCCGACACGGACCTGGTCCTGCCCGCGACGGCGCCCGGTAACGAGCACGCCTACTACCTCTACGTGGTCCGCCACCCCGAGCGGGACCGGATCATCGAGGAGATGAAGGCCCACGACGTCGCGCTCAACGTCAGCTACCCGTGGCCCGTCCACACGATGTCCGGCTTCGCCCACCTGGGCTACGAGACCGGGAGTCTGCCGGTGACCGAGAAGCTGGCCCACGAGATCTTCTCGCTGCCGATGTACCCCTCGCTGCCCCGGCAGGAGCAGGACCGGATCATCGAGGCCCTGACCAAGACCCTGGCCAGGCTGTGACCGGTTCCGGGGACGGAGCCCGGTTCGCGCTCTCGGCGTCGGACCGGGCGGTACCGCTGGTGTCCGACGCCGAGTTCGCCCGGTGGTGGGAGAGCAGGCCCCGGCACGAACTGCTCTCCGTCGAGCGGGTCGGCTTCGACCACACGCGCAGCTGGTCCTTCTCCGCCGGGACCGGGGACCTCGTCCACGAGAGCGGCGGCTTCTTCTCCGTCCGGGGGCTGCGCGTGGCCTCCGGCGGTGCGGTGGTGCACCAGCCGGTCATCGACCAGCCGGAGATCGGCATCCTGGGCATCCTGGTCAAGGAGTTCGACGGGGTGCCCCACTTCCTGATGCAGGCCAAGTTCGAGCCCGGCAACGTCAACCTCCGCCAGATCTCGCCCACCGTGCAGGCCACGCGCAGCAACTACACGGGGGTCCACGGAGGCCGGGCCACCCCCTACGTGGAGTACTTCCGCGCTCCGCGCCGCGGCCGGGTCCTGGTGGACGTGCTCCAGTCCGAGCAGGGCGAGTGGTTCTGGCGCAAGCACAACCGCAACATCGTCGTCGAGGTGGGCCCCGACGAGGACGTCCCCGAGCACGAGGACTACCGGTGGTTCACGCTCCGGCAGATCCACGGGATGCTGCGCCGGGACAACCTCGTCAACATGGACGCCCGCACGGTGCTGTCCTGTCTGCCGGTGACCCGGGGAGAGGGGCCGGAGCCCGCGGACCCCTTCGAGCGGGCGCTCGCGCGCTCCTACGGGGACGGCTCGCTGCATCCGATGACCGGTGTGGTCAGCTGGTTCACCGAGGCCAAGACGGTCGTGGACTGGCGCTCCGAGCTGCTGCCGCTGCCCCGGGCCGAGGGGTGGCGCAGGACCGGGGACGAGATCTCCGGCGGCCCCGGGTTCCGGATCATCATGGTCTCGGTCTCGGCGCGCATCCGCGAGGTCGCGTCCTGGACGCAGCCGCTGCTCGCCCCCGAGAGGCACGGGTTCGCCGCCTTCCTGGTGCGCGAGATCGGCGGCGTGCTCCACGTCCTGGTCCGGGCACGCGCCGAACCGGGGACCCTCGACCGCGTCGAGATCACCCCGACGGTGCAGTACTCGGCCTCGGCGGAGGCGCTGGGCCGCCCGGAGCCCTTCGCCGCCCAGGCGGAGTCGCCGCCGGACCACCGCGTGCGCTACGACGCCCTGCTCTCGGAGGAGGGCGGGCGCTTCCACCACGCCCAGACCAGGTACCGGATCGTCGAAGCCGATCCGGACCTGCCCGCGGAGGTCCCCCCGGACTTCCTCTGGGTCACCGTCGCCCAGCTCATGGAGCTGGTCCGGCACGGCCACTACCTCAACATCGAGGCGAGGACCCTCCTCGTCTGCCTGCACACCCTGGGCTGAGGGCGGGGCGCGCCCCGCCCGGCCCGACCGGGAGGAAGTACCGCACATGCGCGTGCTCGTCGTCAGCCAGGCGGAGAAGACCCATCTGCTGGGCCTCATCCCGCAGGCGTGGGCTCTGCGCGCCGCCGGGCACGAGGTGCGGGTGGCCAGCCAGCCCGCGCTGGTCCCCGTCGCGGCGCGCACCGGGCTGCCCGCCGTCCAGGTGGGCCGGGACCACCTCTTCCACCAGCTGCTGACCACGTTGAAGGGCCTGGGCTTCGGCGACAGCCGGGGCTTCGACATGACCAGGAGCGATCCGGAGGCGCTGGGCTGGGACTACCTGCTCGACGGCTACCGCGAGTTCGTCCGGCTGTGGTGGCATCCGGTCAACACGCCCATGCTGGACGACCTCACCGACCTGTGCCGCTCGTGGCGCCCCGACCTGGTCCTGTGGGAGCCGACCACCTTCGCCGCGCCGGTGGCGGCCCGGGCCTCGGGCGCGGCGCACGTCCGGGTCCTGTGGGGGCTGGACGTGTTCTCCCGCACCCGCCGCCGGTTCCTGGAGCGCGCCGCCGCGCTGCCCGCCGCCGACCGCGAGGACCCCCTCGCCGACTGGCTGGAGCGCAGCGCCCGGCGCGTGGGCGCCGACTTCTCCGAGGACCTGGTCCGGGGCCAGGCCACCCTGGACCCCTATCCGCCGGGTGTGCGCCTGGACCCCGAGGAGGGCGTGCGCCACATCCCCCTGCGCTACGTGCCCTACAACGGGACCGCGGTGGTGCCCGACTGGCTGCGCTCCCCGGGCGGGCGCAGGCGGGTCTGCCTGACCCTCGGCTCGGCCGTGCCGGAGAAGTTCGACGACCGCTACCGGCTGCCCCTCGCGGAGCTGCTGGAGTCGGTCGCCGGACTGGACGTGGAGGTCGTCGCCACCCTGTCCGCCGAGCAGAGCGCGCGGGCCGGAACCCTGCCGGACAACGTCCGGGTGGTGGAGCACGTGCCGTTGCACGCGCTCATGCCCCACTGCGACGCGGTGGTCCACCACGGGGGAGCCGGGACCTTCTGCACCGCGGTGTTCCACGGTGTCCCGCAGCTCGTCCTCCCCGAGTTCTCCATGGCCCAGTACGTCTTCGACGAACCGCTGCTCGCCGAGCGGATCACCGGGTTGGGGGCGGGCCTCGCGCTGGCGG
>NZ_QPFC01001295.1:0-1688 GCF_003427465.1 Nocardiopsis sp. TNDT3
GGTGGGACCCTTCCCACCGGCCGCCGACACGCGTGCCCCGTCGCCCGCGGACCTCAGGAACCGGCGGGCGCGGACAACCCCTCGGGCGGGTAGCTCTTCCCGGCCTCCGGGCCGTCGTAGACCTGGCTGACGGTCGCGAACTCGTACCCGTCGGCCCGCAGCCGCTCGATGATCTCCGGGACCGCGGCCAGGGTCGGCTCCAGGGTGTCGTGCAGCAGTACCACGCCCCCGGGGCGGGCGCCGTCCACCACGCTCTCCACGACCTCGTCGCGGCTCATGCCGGTCCAGTCCTTGCTGTCCTGGCTCCACAGGATCTCGGCCATGCCCTGACGGCCGATCTCCCCCAGCACCTCCGGTGAACTGTCGCCGAACGGCGGCCGGAACAGCTCCACGGTGTGGCCCGTCTGGCGGCGCACCATCGCGCTCACCGCGGCCACCTGATGGACCAGTTCCTCCCCCTCGAAGGCATCGGGCATGCGTTCGTGCAGGTGGTTGTGGCTGCCGATCTCGTGCCCCTCGGCGTAGGCGCGCCGGATCACGCTGGGCCGGGTCAGCGCCGGGTTGCCGTTGAGGAAGAAGGTGGCCGCGACCTCCTCCTCCGCCAGCAGGTCCAGCAGCCGCGGAGTCGTCGCCACCGGTCCGTCGTCGAAGGTCAGCGCGATGCACTTGGCCCCGGCGCAGTCCAGGTCGGGGTCTCCCGCCGAGACCGCCCCCGGCACCGGCGGGTCGGCCGGGGGCTCGGCGTCGGGGGCCTCCACGGCCAGCACGGGCTCCTCCGCCATGGCGGCCTCCCGCGCCCGCTCGCCCAGGCCGGACAGCAGGGGCGCGGCCTCCTCGGCGGGCACCACCGCGACCATCCGCCCCGGCTCCGAGGACGGGGGGTGGCCCTCCACGATCGGGGACAGGTGCCCGTCGTCGAACTCCACCACCAGGTCCCCGTCGCCGTTGAACCCCATCGAGTCGTAGGTGCGCATCACCGGTTGCAGCCCCCGCGCGTCCACCGCCTCCTCGTCGGCGAACGAGGCGCGGACGATCCCGTTGAGCTCCCGGAGCGCCGCGTCGTCGGCCAGCAGCTCCGTGGAGTAGGCGGTGTGGCCGGTGGACGCGTCGTACCAGTACGTCCCGTACCCCTGGCGCAGGCCGTGGAAGTCCTCCTCGGTGCGCACCAGGCGCACGCCCAGCACCCCGTTCCCGGCGGCGACCACCTCCCAGTCGACGCCCAGACTCACCGGATCCCGGCTGGCGCCCCGGTAGTCCCGCACCTCCTGGTCCACCCGGGCGGCCAGTTCCTCGGCGAAGGCGTCGGCACCCGAGAACACCGGGTAGGCGACGTCGATCGTGAGCCCCTCGGGCTTGTACGGGTGGTCCTCGAAGTCGGAGGCGTCCCCGCGCCACTCGGTGACCCCGTCCCCCGGCTCCGCCGCCACCACCGTGATCAGTTCCGGGTCCTCACCGCCCCCGGAGGCGATCCCCTCGGTGCCGCACGCGGCCAGGGGCAGGACCAGTGCGACCAGCGCCGCCCCGGGCCACCGGGCTCTGCGTTCCCACGGCCGGTTCCCCCCGGCCCCGGGGCAGGGGGCGGCCTCGTTCGGGTGGACTCGAGTCGACGACAACACCGGACTCCCTCATCCCTCAGCGGGTGGCCAACACGGCTGCTGCTGGGAGCAACATAGGGGACGCCGTCACCC
>NZ_QPFC01001296.1:0-2089 GCF_003427465.1 Nocardiopsis sp. TNDT3
CGACTAGGAGACCCGGCATGCTGCGCAAGTTCACGGCGGCCACCGCCATCGCCGGTGTCGCCCTGGGCGCAATGCTCGCCGCCTCACCCGTGTTCGCCAGCTCGCACGGCGGCGGCCAGCAGTTCAACCAGAACCTCCAGTTGGTTCCGGTCCAGATCTGCAACGCCCAGCTGTCCGTCGGCCTGGCCGGCGTGACCGTGCCCATCCTGTCGCCACAGACGACGGGTGACTGCATCAACGGTCCCGCCACCACCAACGTCCAGCACGACGGCTCCGAGGACCACGACAGTGGCGCCCCGGAGGGTCACAAGGACGAGGGTGAAGACGGGGGCGACGGGTACTAGCCACCTCCGGGTGGCGGGGTCCCCGATCCCGCAGTGACGGAAGACGCGAGTGGTTCGTCGAGGCCCTCCGGCAGCCTGCCGGAGGGCCTTGTCGCAGGTAGGACATCCGAGGGAACCGACGTGGGGGGAGACGTCAGATGAGGCGCACGGTCCTGACGGGAGCGGTACTGCTGTTGGCCGCCACCGGCTGCGGCGAGCAGTTGAGCGTGCCCGACCCGCCCGAGGCCACGAGTGCTCCGGAGGCGGAGCAGAGCCCGCAGGGGGAGACCGCCGGCCCGCAGGAGCAGGCCAGCCCGCGGGAGACGCAGCCCACTCCGGAGGAGGACGCCAACCAGAGCAGCGGGACCTTCGTCCTCAACCGGTACGGCGACGAGAACGGGTTCGACGACCAGACCCCCACCGAGTACGTGGCCACGGAGTTCACCACCTTCACCGACATGGAGTGGGGCACGTGGGCGGACGAGGTGGCGCGCGGCGAGGGAGGGGTCAAGGGGACCTGGTGCATGCAGGAGGGGTGCCAGGACGATCCCTACGAGGTCGAGGTCGAGCTGGGCGACCCGGTGGACGTCGACGGCACCATGTACTTCTCCACGTACACGATCACCGACTACGGCGAGGAGATGTCCGAGGAGATGATCGGGACGCTGGAGGAGGTCGACGGCGGAACCCTGGCGCTGCCGGAGTCCGAGTGATCCGGACCGGCTGCCGGGGGCACGCCGCCGCGTCCGGCGGAGGTGACCTTCGCCTCCCTCCGCAGAATCATGCCAAAGTTCCTCAAAAGTACATAACTCCTGATCAAAACGGGTGACGCGGCCCTCTTCCCGGGACCGGAGGGGGCCGAAACGGGCGTGGCGCGCCCGCGAGGTCTCTAGTCTGCTGAGTTGTGGGACTCAACCAGTGGACGGACAACCACGCGGACGACGGACGCGGCGCCGACGGGCGGCCGACGCCACGGCACGGCCGCGCCTCGCTGCTGCGCCTGGCCGCCTGGTTCGAGGAGGCCGACCCGGACCGCGCCGACGCCCTCGCCGCCGCCTCGTACGCCCTCCATCCGGCGCTCCACCTGGAGGGGAGGGTGGACGAGGGTGTCGCCGCGACCACCAGCTGGTGGCAGGCCGACGCCGACCGCAGCACCGTCACCGAGCACCCGGGCGCCCGACCGCCCGAGCCGGTGAGCGACCACCGCGCCCAGCAGGCGCGCCTGCGCGACGCCGCCGAGTCCTCCGCCCACTGGCGCCGCGCCGGTGCCGCGCAGATCCGCTCCCTGCTGACCGAGCCCACGGGCCGCCGTGCCCGCCTGGACCTGTCCGGCGCCGGGATGGAGGTCCTGATGGAACTCCTCACCGCGGCCCTGGGATCCGGCGACGCCAGCAGGCGCCCCACCTCCGCCGGGGACCTGGAGTTCGCGCTGCGCCTGCACGTCGTCGCCGCGCCGGGCGCCGACGTCACCATCCGGGGCGAGGGCGGGGAGCTGACCCTGGAGGGGCTGCGCCTGCTGGTGACCCCCTACGAGCAGCACAGCCCCGGTGACCTCGACCCGCTCCCGGAGGAGCCGGAGGAGGACGGGGCGGACCCCCTCGCGGCCGGTGCCCCGGAGGGGGGGGACGCTGCCCCGGAGGGGGAGGAGGCCTCCGCCGATTCCCGGACCCCCGTGGACCCGCTCGGCCCCGGGACCGACGAGGACCTCTCCGACCCGTCCGAAGAGCCGTCCGAGGACCCGCCGGCCCCCGCCGCCTCCGTAAGCC
>NZ_QPFC01001297.1:0-1478 GCF_003427465.1 Nocardiopsis sp. TNDT3
TGCCGTAATAATGCTGGCGTGGCGACAGCAACCGCGAACCCAAAATCAGCACCGACACCAGCACATGGTGCGGCAAAGCGTCCTGACCTGGTGAGCGTTGGCACCATCGTTTGGTTGGCCAACGAGCTCATGTTCTTCGCTGCGCTGTTCGCGATGTACTTCACGATCCGATCGGTGACCAACGGAAACCCCGACCTGGGGCAGTGGCCCGACACCCACCTGAACGTGCCGTGGGCGTCGGCGATCACCGTGGTCCTGGTGGCTTCGAGCTTCACCGCGCAGGCCGGCGTCTGGGCCGCCGAGCGCGGTGATGTCAAGAAGCTGCGTATGTGGTTCTTCATCACGTTCTTCATGGGCCTGTTCTTCGTCCTTGGGCAGGCCTACGAGTACTACGAGCTCATCTTCCACGGGGGCCTGACTCTTCAGTCGAGCGCTTACGGGTCGATGTTCTACCTGACCACGGGCTTCCACGGACTCCACGTCATCGGTGGGCTGATCGCGTTCCTCATCATGTTGGGACGTACGTACGCCGCGAAGCGCTTCACCCACCAGCAGGCGACCAGCGCGATCGTCGTGTCCTACTACTGGCACTTCGTCGATGTGGTCTGGATCGCTTTGTTCTTCACCATCTACTTCATCCAGTAACCCGAAACGGGGAAACCGTGAAATGGATTACCGCGCGGCGGCGGCATCCCCTGGCGGGGTATGTCGTCGTCATCCTCGCGCTAGCCCTGTTCGGGGTGGGGTACGCCGCTTTGGCGCCCACCGCGGACCAGGCCCAGGCGCAGACTCTGGCCGCTGATGGTCCTCCCTCGGCGGACGAGGTCGATGTGGCCAACGGCGAGGACATCTTCAACCAGACGTGCGCGACCTGTCACAACTACGACGGCAGTGGTAGTTACGGCGAGGACGGGGAGTACACCCGGGGTCCGGACATCCGTGATTCGGGTGCCGCGGCCGTTGACTTCCAGGTCAGCACGGGGCGTATGCCGTCGATGAATCCCGACGCGCAGATGCCGCGCAAGCCGATGGCGATGTCGGAGGAGGATCTGCAGGATCTGATCGCGTACTACAACGCGCAGATCAGGACCGGTGGTCCCGATATTCCCTATGACGTTCCGGGTGAGGCGCCCGAGCGTGGGGAGTTCGAGGACGAGGCTTCCTATGAGGCGGCGCTTGAGGAGTTCGAGGCCGAGTACGAGTCGTATGTTCAGGGCGCCGACGACACCGACATGGGTATGCGTCTGTATCTGACCAACTGTGCGCACTGCCATGGTTGGTCTGGTGGTGGCGGTGCGTTGACTGATGGTCGTTGGGCTCCGGAGATTCATGACGCGTCCGCGCGTCAGATCTATGAGGCGATGGTCAGTGGTCCGGGTGCGATGCCGATGTTCAGTGACACGGTGATCGAGCCGGAGGAGAAGCAGGAGTTGATCTCCTATATCAAGACTCTCCAGGCCGAACCCAACGCCGGAGGC
>NZ_QPFC01001298.1:0-1109 GCF_003427465.1 Nocardiopsis sp. TNDT3
CGCGGACGACCTGTCGCAGGCCGATTCCTCCCGCTCTCCCGGCCACGCCTCCTCCGGAGACCGCACGCGGTCGGATCACGACGCCACTTCCGTCTCCGGGCACAAGAGCGCGGAGCACGACACCGGTGACGCCCCGTCGCGCGGGCACGGCACGACGGACGACGACTTCTACGCCCCCGCGCCGACGGCGCACCCACGGGAACCGGCCGATCCCGACGACCCCTGGAACGGCAACCCCCCGACCACACCCGATTTCAGCGCTCTCGCCGACCCCAAGACCACCAAGGAACAGCCCCTCACGGTCGAGGAGGCCATCGCCGGTCTCACCGACCCCGGCTACCGCTCCCACGACCTCGACACCATCGGACGCCTCACCGCCGAAGACACCCCCGTCTTCACGATGGACATCGACAGCGACGACTCGGACAGCACCGACAGCGATGACAGCTCCGGCGACCCCGAACACCTCCCCGACGCGCCCCGCCCCCACTCCGGCGGTGGGCAGGTCGGCCCTGTCCCCGCACCCGCCCCCTGGCACGGCGGCGACCGGGACCACACCCCCGGTACCGGCATGGGCGAAACGGTCCGCGCCCGAACCGACGACCAGGCCGCCGACCAGTGGGCCGAGCGTGCCCTGCCCACGGTCGTGACGACACCGGGAAGCCCGGAGCCGACCCGGGCCGCCCACGTCCTGGACACCACCCCCGACCGGGCCCACTCCCTGTGGGAGTACACCGAGCACGCCCGCGACACGGTCGAGAACGGCCTGGCCACCGGCGACGTCGCCCCCGACGACCGCGACGAATTCGGATGGATCGTCTCCGACATCGACACCACCCTGGCGGCGGCAGCCCTGCCCGTCGCGATCACCGCGCACCTGGGCGCCGACCACACGCTCCTGCGCCGACTGGGCGTCGACCCCCGCATTCCGGGCGACCCCGACCGCATCGCGGGCACCGTGGTGGACCTTCCGCACTACATCTGGGGCACCTTCGGCACGCGCGCCGCCGAGCACGCACCCGCCTACGTCATGCTCCGCATCCCCCGCGGCTATCCCGCCGCCCACATCCGCCCGGCCTCCCCGGGGCGGGTGCTGGGCGCCCGGGGAG
>NZ_QPFC01000149.1:0-3135 GCF_003427465.1 Nocardiopsis sp. TNDT3
CGCCACCGGGGGCGGGGCGTTCAGCCGGTCGAGTTCGGCGAGCGCGTTCACCCGGGCCCGCGCCTCCCAGCGCGACCGCCCGGCCGGGGTGTGGAACAGGTGCGGCGCCTCCAGCAGCGACCGCAGCACCGCGGTCCGGCCCGCGCGGAAGTCCCCGTCGGGAACGTGCCGGTACTCGGCGCGCACCGCCGTGGCGTAGGCCAGGTACTCGTCGGCCGGGGCGGCCAGCACCGACAGGTCGGCGTCGCAGAGCACCGCGCCGTCGGCGTCCCACCTGCTCGGCCGGTGCGTCGCGGTCACCCCGACCAGGCGCACGACCTCGCGGACCCGCGCGGTCCCCATCCCCGTCAGGGGCAGCAGCCGCTCGGCGAGCCCCGCGCTCTCGCGCTCGTCGCGGCCCGGGACCCCCTCGTAGACGGCGTCGTGGAACCAGACCGCGTAGCGCACCAGGTCGGCGTCGCGCACCCTCTCCTCGCGGAGCAGCAGGTCGACCGCGCGCAGCACGGCCTCCAGGTGGGCGGGCGTGTGGTAGCGGCGGTGCGGCTCGTTCCAGCGGCCCAGGAGTTCGGCGCCGACCGCCACCGCCTCGGGTCCGTCCCCGGCGAGGCCGCGCCAGGCGGCTTCCAGCCACGCGTCGTCCATGCTCCCCAGTCTCCCCCATCGCGGCCGGTCCGCCCGGCACCGGGTCAGGTGGCGGAGGTGTCCACGAGTCCGGCCTCGTGGGCGAGGATGGCCGCCTGGACCCTGTTGCGCATCTCCAGCCGGTTGAGGATGGCGCTGACGTAGCTCTTGACGGTGCCCTCCACGAGGAACAGCCGGTCGGCGATGTCGGCGTTGGACAGGCCCGTCCCCACCAGGGCCAGCACCTCGCGCTCGCGCTGGGTGAGCTCCTCGACCCGGGCGACGGCCGCCGCTTCCCGGGCGGCCCGGGGCCCGCCGAACCGGGCGATGACCTGGCGCGCCACCTGGGGGGACAGGTAGGCGCCTCCGTCGGCGACCGCGTGCACCCCGGCGATCAGCTCGCGCGGGTCGCCCGCCTTGAGCAGGAAGCCGCTGGCGCCGCCGCCGAGCGCCTGGGAGATGTAGCTGTCCTCCCCGAAGGTGGTGAGGATGACCACGGCGGTCCCGGGCGCGACCCTGCGGATCTCCGCCGTGGCGGCGAGGCCGTCCATCCGGGGCATCCGGATGTCCAGCAGCGCCACGTCGGGGCGGTGGGAGAGCACCAGGTCCACGGCCTCGCGGCCGTCGGCGGCCTCGGCCACCACGTCGATCTCCGGGTCGCTGCGCAGGATCGCCCGCACCCCGGCGCGGATCATCGCCTCGTCGTCGGCGAGCAGCACCCTGATCACGTGTGTCCCTCTTCCCTGTGTCCGCAGCGGGTTCGCGTGGTCACCGTAGCGGCGCCTCGCCCTTGGTCAGCAGGCGCCCCTCGGAGAAGCACAGCTGGTAGAAGACCGTCTCCTCGCCGAGGAACACGCCGTTGCTGCGGTAGTAGCTGCATGTGGCGCCCGGGGGGACGGCGTCCTGCGCCAGGACGCTCGCGTCCATGTACACCGAGTTCGGCGGCAGGGCCTCCTCGACCTCGGTCTGGGGGTCGCCGACGGTCAGGTCGGCGAACTCCTCGGGGGTCAGGGTGCTGCTCTCCATGTTCGTGACGCCGATCCATCCCAGCCCGAGCACGAGCGCCACGGCGGCGGTGACCGGTACCAGGGCCAGGGCCATCGTCCAGCCGCGCACCCGGCGGTGGGCGGCGAGCTGGAGCTGGTCGATCTGGGCCGCCTCCCCGTCCTCGTCGGGCCCCGCCCCGGCGGTGCCGTCCAGCGGCATGATCGCGCAGACCTCCCAGCCGCCGTCGCCGTTCGGCCCGGCGGCGAAGGAGCCCCCGGTCAGGCGGACGCGCTCGCGCAGCCCGATGAGTCCGCGCCTGCCGCCCGGACCGGTGTCGGGGCACGGCTCGGGGGGCGCGGAGTTGGTGACCCTGGCCTCCACCCGCTCCCCGCTCGCGGTCAGCCACACGGTCACGTCGGCGCCGGGGGCGTACTTGGCGGCGTTGGTGAGGGATTCCTGGACGACCCGGTGGACCGCGCGGTCCACCATCGGCGGCAGGCCGCCGGTGTCCCCGTCGCGCACCAGCACGACCCGCATGCCGGAGTCGCGGACGCGCTCGACCAGCGCGGGAACGCCCTCGCCCGCGGGGGACATGGGCGCGGGTTCGGTGTCGGCGCGCAGCACGCCGATGATCTCCCGCAGGCTGCGGGTGGCCTCGACCGCGGTGATCCGCAGCTCGGACGCGGAGCGGCGGTGCTCCTGGTCCAGGTCGGGGCTGACCTCCAGGGCCCCGGCGCGCAGGGCGATGAGGCTGAGCTCGTGGCCTAGGGAGTCGTGCATGTCCTGGGCGATGCGGGAGCGCTCGCGGAGCCTGGCCTCGTCGACGGTGAGGCGGTGCTCGCGCTGGAGCTGGCGGGCGTGCTCCCATCCGGCCTCGGCCAGGGCCACGTGCTGGCGCCGGTAGACGCCCACCAGCCAGGGGAGCACGAGGGTGAACACGACGGTGCTCACGGTGGCGGGCCACGCCGCGGGCGCCTCGGGCCACAGCAGCGCTCCGACCGCCGTCCACAGGACGGTCACGGACGTGAAGAGCGCCAGCGCCGACCACACCGTGGGGAGGCGGCGGCCCACCAGGTAGGCGACGCACAGCAGCAGGACGCCGAAGCCGTACACCCAGAACGAGCCGAGCAGCGCCACGGTCAGGGCGAGCAGCGGGTAGAGGCGGCAGAGCACCACGGTCAGCGCGGTCAGCGCCACCGCGGCGGACGCGGTGGTGAGCGCCTCGGCGGCCGACGTCTCACCGGCGCGCCAGCGGATGAGCATCTCCCCCAGGCACAGGACGGCGATCGCGGCCCCGAACAGCACGTCGCGCCAGACGGCGCCCCGGGTGGGCCACCCCCCGAGCGGGGTCAGCGCACGCCGGAGGCCCGCGCGCGGTACGGAGAGGTCCATGCCGGTGAACCTACACACCGGGGGCGGGTCGGCGGCACCGTCGAAAGTCAGGGTGGGGCCACCCCCTCCGACAGGCGCGCCCCCGCTCGGCGCCCCCGCTCGGCGCGCCCGGTGGGAGCACCGCGGGGCCCGCCG
>NZ_QPFC01001299.1:0-1176 GCF_003427465.1 Nocardiopsis sp. TNDT3
CGGTGGCGTAGACGCAGCGCAGCCACCGCCCGCGCACCGTGCCAGGGTCAGCCGGGAGCACTACGCCTCCAGGGCGTTCACGTCGTCGCGGTGTTCGGGGGCGCACCACACCCGCACCCCGATGCCATCGATCACCGTCTTGGCCGCGGGTGTGTCACCGTGCAGGAGTTCGACGTCGACACCCAGGTGCGTGGCCCACGCGCGCACGGCCTGGTGGGAGTCGGCGTGTCCTTCCAAGACCGCGTGGTCCTGGGGGTAGTCGGTGTACAGGTGCAGGAACCTGTGGATGCGGTCCACTCGCCACGTGACTTCGGGAAGGTCCTCGGAGACCAGCCCCGCGAGGATCTGCACGGCCTGGCAGCGCAGATCCCGGGCGGTGGTGGCGGTCGTGGGTTCGGTGGGCTGAGCGGTCATACTGGTGGTACCTCTCTGATGGGAGAGAGACGGCCCCACCCTGTGCCTGCAAGCTGAGGGTGGGGCCGTCGTCGTGTGGTGGACCGGGTGGTCCCCCCGCCTGCCGATCTCCTCAGTGGAGGTCGGCAGGCAGAGCCATCACCCGGATGTCGGGGTTGGTGCGGACGCCGGTCTGGACGCCCCGGCGCGGTGTTACAGGTCAGAGGCGTTCCGGACCGGTTCGGAAGGGGTCCGGAACGGGGGTTCGGAACCGGTTCGGAACAGGGTGCGGACACCGGTTCGGAACGTGAGAAGGCCCGCCCCGAAGGGGGCAGGCCTTGGCCGTCAGCGCTCAGACCCCGGCGAGTTCGCGGGCCTCCAGGACCACCCACTCGCCGGTCTCGTCCTCGTGGCGGATACGGCCCGCCTTCTCCAGCTTCGAGAGCTGCTCGTAGAACCAGGTCTTCTTGCGCTCCACGCCTGCTTCCGCCAGGCCGGTCTTGAAGTCGTAGGTCTTGAACCGGTGGCCCGGCCCCCAGTCCTCCAGAAGGTCGGCCGCGGCCGCGCGCGCCTCCTCGGCAGACCCCTTGGTGCCCTTCTTCGGTGCGATCACGAAGTCGTCTTCGGGATCCAAAGGCGGGATCTCGGTGTCCAGGTCGCCTTCGATCTCGGGATCGTCGTCCGGGGTCGTGAGCACGATCGGTTCGATGTCCTCGTCCACGATCAGCTCCTCATCGTCCACATCATCGACCTCAGGCACTGCCACGGCGGCCGGGGTCGGAG
>NZ_QPFC01001300.1:0-1713 GCF_003427465.1 Nocardiopsis sp. TNDT3
TCGACCCCGAGACCGGACTGCCCTACAACCCCGAGACCGAACTGCCCATCAACTACGACCCCGAGACCGGGCAGGTCCTGCCCATCGACCCCGTCACCGGGCAGCCGGTCGGTATCGACCCGGTCACCGGGCTGCCCACCGACTACGACTACGGGTTGCAGCCGCCCCTGCCGCCGCCCGACCTCGGCCTCAACGGCCCGGGCACCTCCGACGACTACGACTACGGGCTGCGGCCGCCGCCGCTGCCGGAGGACCTGGGCCTCAACGGCCCGGGGTCGGGCAGCGACGTACCGATCAACCCGATCACCGGCGAGCCCTACGTCATCGACCCCATGACCGGTCGGCCCTACCCGATCAACCCCGAGACCGGGGAGCCGATCAGGAGCAACTACACGGGCCCGGGACAGGAGCCCCCGGACGTCCTGCCGCCGCCGCTGGCCCCCGACGACCGCGGCCTCAACTACGGCGGTCTCAGCCCGAGCCCCTACTCCAGCGACGGACCCGGCGCTCCGGACAGCTCCGACCGCTCCTCGCTGTTCGCCAACCCCGACGGCACCCAGTACCCGGCGGGCGGCCCCCAGGGGACCTCCGGCGGACCGGGCACTCCGGGCGGCGCCGGCGGGCTCGGCGGCGTGGGAGGGCTGGGCGGCCAGCCCGGCGCGGGCACCGGCGGCGCGGGCGCCGGAGTCGGCGGCATGGGAGGCATGGGCGGCATGCCGATGATGCCCCCCATGATGGGCGGCGGCATGGGCGGTGGCGGTGGCGGCGGCGACAACAACCGCGACCGCCAGCGCTCCACCTGGCTCTCCGAGGACGAGAAGGTCTGGGGAACCACCGCCGACGCGCAGAGATCCGCACTGGGACGCCCCGTACCCGGTCAGAGCAAGAAGGGAGCCACCCGGCATGAGTTCGCAGATGCAACGCCAGATGGAAGAGGAACTGGCACAGCTTCACAAGACGATGGGCCTGCTGGCGGACGCAAGCGCAAACCTGGAGGCGGCAACCGAAGAGGTCGTGGCCAAGAACAGGCTCGTGGGCGCGAAGGTGAACGCGACGGGTGAGCTGGTCGAGCTGAAGTTCCACACCCAGGCCTACCGGGACATGGCCCCCACCGAGCTGGCCGCCGCCATCACCGAGGTGGTCAACAAGGCGCGGAGCCAGATGGCCGAGCGCGTCTCGAAGGCCTACAGCCCCTTCATGCCGGACGTGACGAGCGCGGAGGAGGTCATGAGCGGCGAGCTGGACCCGCTCAAGCTGCTCGACCGGCTGGGCATCCCCTCCGAGAACCCGCGGCACTAGGCGCCCCGCGCCGCACCCGCGGTTGAGGACCACGAGAGGAGACGGACATGACGACCGGCGGCGACTTCTTCGCCGACCTCGACGGCATGGACAGGAACAGCTGGAGCGTCAACGACGCGGCCGAGTACGCCCGTGAACTCCAGCAGTGGCTGAGCAGCGAGCTGGACGCCCTGGGCCCCCTCTGGGGCGAGGGCGACAAGTTCGCCGACGACATGGACAAGTCCCTGGGCGTGCTCAAGACCTCCATCGACGAGTACCTGGGGTTCCTGGTCATCGCGGCGGAGGACACCAGCGCCATCCTCGGCGGCACCAAGGAGAAGTTCGGCCGCTCCGAGGAGGACAACATCAACACCGTCCCGGACATAGACGGCACGAACGGGACCGGGGGACGCCGGTGACCCCCGACCCCACCCC
>NZ_QPFC01001301.1:0-3189 GCF_003427465.1 Nocardiopsis sp. TNDT3
GTCCCCCGACGGCCGACCCCTATGCCTTCCCGACTCCACAGCGGTCCGCAGCGCCCGGACAGACCTGGGCGCGGCCCGCGCGGTCCGGCCGGAGACGCCCCCTCGTCATCGCCGCCGTGGCGGCCTCGGCCCTGGCCCTCGCCACCGTGCTGGTCGGCGCGGTGGTCGTCCTGCTTCCGCTGGGAGGCGGAGGCCGGGAACAGGACGGTTCCGCGGGCGCGGAGGAGACCCAGGCCGGTCCGGAGTCGGCCCGGGGCCAGGAGGACGAACCGCCCGCGCCGCCCGCCGCGGTCAACGAGGAGGCCGCGCCCACCGACGTCCGACTGGAGGACTCCGGCGACACGGTGCTGCTGACCTGGACGGACAACAGCGGCGGCGCGGTCGCCCACCACGTCGTCGGCGGCCCCGTCGGTACCGTCTACGCCCCCCTCGCCGACGTGGGGCCCGGCGGGACCCGGGCCGAGGTGAGCGGGCTCGACGCCGACGAGGAGTACTGCTTCACCGTCATCGCGGTGGTCACCGTGGACGAGGTCGCCTACTCCGAGGAGGCGTGCACAGACCGAAGCGGCGGGTGAACCGCTCCGGGGGCGCGGCGGCGGACAGCCGACACGTTCCGGTGGTTCAGGAACCGCAGTTGGTGCCGGTCAGGGTGGCCGACTGGTCGCCCACGGCCCCCGTGGTGTCCACGCAGATCCCCGGCGCGTGGACGTAGACGGGACCGGCGTACTGGTCGAAGGTTCCCGAGTCCCAGGTCCCCCCGCCGCTGCCGGACTGCCGGAGGCCGACGTCCATGTACATGGTCCCGGCCGTGCCGACGGTCACGGCGCAGTTGTACCCGGTGGTGCCCTCGTAGTACAGGTAGACGGTTCCCATACCGTTCGGGATCGCCGCCTGGTTGACGGGTTCGCTGTAGACCCCGTTGCCCTCGGGATGGCTGGCGTTGCACACCTGGGCGGGGTCCGCCCCCTGCGCGGTGGTGGCCGAGGACAGGACGAGGATCGACGCCACCGTGGCCAGTGCCGCCGCCGCTGTCCCGCACCTGCGCTTCCAGCTCTTCCTCGGCACGGGCTCCTCCTCCGTGTGCTCTCCGGTTCCCGGCCTGGACGTCGGCGTCATCTGAACTCCCGTGAGCAGCTGGCGGTACTGGTCGTGCCGCTGTCGGCGGTGGCGCTCTCGGACGCCGCCAGCACGGTGAAGGAGTAGCAGCGCCCCGAGCCGCGCGGCTGGTAGGTGTAGGAGAGCTGTCCGCCCCCGGCCGCGGTGCCGGGCGTGCTCACCTCGCTCAGCGACCTGGAGCCGTCGCCGTGCGGCGTGACGGTGTACTGGGTCGCCCCCTCCACCTGCGACCAGGTGACCGTCACCGTGTCCCCGGAAGCGCTGAAGGAGACGCTGGCGGGCGCTCCGATCTCCTGGGTGGGCATGGTGAACGGGGCGCTCGTGGCGGACTCGCCGCTGACGCCCCCCGTGCCGCGCGCCGTCACGGTGAAGGTGTAGGTGCCGCCCGGCGCCAGCCCGGCGACCTCCACCGACGTGCCCGTGGACGTGCGGTCGCTCACCGGACCGGAGTCGGAGGAGGCGGAGACGAGGTAGTCCGCGGCCCCCTGGGCGGCCTCCCAGGACACGGTCACGCTGTCGCTTCCCGCCGCGGCGACGGTGACGCCGCTCGGCGCGCCGGGAGCCCGGGGGCTGGGAGTGACCTCCTCGGTCTGCGCGGCGGGACCGGTGCCGAAGGCGTTGGAGGCCCGCACCCGGAAGCGGTAGGAGGTGCCGTTCTCCAGTCCGGTGATCGTGGCCTCCAGCTCCGAGCCGTCGACGGTCGTGCTGCCGCCCTGCCACGTGATGTCGTAGGTCTCCACGGGGGAGTCCGGGGAGTAGGCCTCCGGCCAGGACAGCGTGACGGAGCCGTCCCCGGCGGTGAAGGAGACGGGTGTCGGCGCGCCCGGCGCCGTGCCCTCGTCCTCTTCCTCCTCGCCGTCCCGGGGGTTCTCCACGACCGGGGTCTCGGGGGCGGTGCCGCCGTCGGTGCCGCCGGGCTCCGGGGCGGTGGTGTCACCGGGCTCGGGGCCACCCGCGTCGGGCACGGGAACGTCGCCGGGTTCGGGCGCGGTGGTGTCGCCCGCGTCCGGTTCCCCGGGAGCGGGATCGTCCTCGTCGGTCTCGCCGGGGCCGGGCGGCGGGGCGGTCTTGTCGATGACGGTGGCCTGGCCCCCGGGGTCGACGACCGCCGCCACCCCGGTATCGGGCGAGTTGATGTACAGGTTGCCCTCGCGCGTCTCCAGTTCCAGCGGTCCCTCGGCGCCGGGCAGGGTGATGGGGTTGAGCTCGTCCCCGGCGGGGTCGAAGACGCGCACCGTGCCGTCCTCGGGGAAGGGCACGTAGAAGCGGCCCTCGTAGGGGACGGCGGTGCCGCCGCCCTCACGGCCGGTGGAGAAGCGGTCCACGCCCGCCGAACCGGTGGGGTCGGACACGGTGACGACCTCGCCGGACCCGGGCAGCGTCACGGCGGCCAGGTCGCCCCGGGTGCGCGGCGGTACCTCGGCGCCCTCCAGCGGGACGGGGGAGGTGATGGTCCGGGACTCGCCGCCGTTGCGGACGGCGACCATGCGGTCGCCGCTCCGGTCGACCGCGAGCACGCCGTCGTCGAGGACCGTGACGGCGATGTCGGCGCCGGGGTCGGCCACCGACGCGGTCTGCGTGATGACGGCCTCCTCGCCCTCGACCCGGACACCGACGACCGTGCCCTGGGTGGGCACCCCCAGCCAGAGGGTGTCGGAGTCGTCGAAGGCCCCGCCGACCAGCGGGGCCGGGATCCTCAGGGAGGGCCCGGTGGGCTGGAGGGTCGCGGGGTCCACCGCCTTGACCTCACCGCTGGCGCGGTCGATGACCACCGCGGTCTCCTCGCCCAGCGCGAGGCCGAAGTCGCCGCCGGTGCCGAGTTCGAGCACACCGGAGAACCCCATCTCCCGCAGGTCCACCGAGGTCACCCGGCCGGTCTCGGGGTCGTGGAGCAGGAGGTAGTCGTCGTTCTGGGTGACCTGGACGGGGCTTCCGGCGGAGCCGGGCAGCGCGGCGACGAGGTCGATCCGCGCGTTGTCGCCGTTGACGCGGAAGCTCTCGCCCGCGGGGCTGTCCCAGAGCCACACGGCGCCGTCGGACATCTCGTCCGCACGGCCCATGGCCCCGGCGCCG
>NZ_QPFC01001302.1:0-2162 GCF_003427465.1 Nocardiopsis sp. TNDT3
AGGACGCCACCTCGCGCACGACCCGGCCCGGCAGGCCCCCGCTCTCCAGGGTGAGGGAGCGCAGCGCCTCGTGTGAGGGCACGTGCAGCCCGAGCTGCCCCTCCATGCCGTCGGCGCCCTTCACCGTCAGCTCCTCCAACCGGGGGAAGGCGGCCACGAGCGGCGCCAGGTCGGGCTGGGAGATCCAGGACAGCTCGCACTCGTCGAAGGTGATGTCACCGAAGAAGACCGAGCGCAGGTTCGGCAGCGCGTCGGCGTGCTCGACCAGCAGGTCCGCGGCCTGGTACAGACCCCCGTCGGAGGCATAACCCCATTCGCCGATGACGAGTGCCGTCAACTGCCCGGTGTCCACCTCGGACAGGAACCGGGCCAGGTAGTCGGCGCCCTTGTCCTCGGGGGGCCTTCGGAGGTGCTCGCTGGTCCGCAGCCGCCAGGCCCTGGAGGCGGGGTCGCGCGGGTCTCCGCCCCGTTCCCGGATACGTTCGAGCCGTTCCTCCCACGTGCCGCTGGCGGGGAACTCGACCACGGGCAGACCCGCGAACTCGGTGAGGTCGGGCATGAGGGCTCTCTTCTCGGGCTTCAGGGGGTGAAATACTGCCTTCATGCCTAGCAGTTCGGGCTGACAGACGGGGGTCAGGAAGCCTCGCGGAGCATGGAGGCCCGGAGGCCGCCGGGTCGGGGAAGCCGCTGGACTCAGCGGGCGGGGCCGGAGGAACACTCGTCCCCCGCCTTCGGGCGGATTACCCGCCTCGACACCGTTCGTGGCCGGGAGCTGCGAGCGCCCACGTCCTCCCCCCGCCCGTGTCGCCGCCTCTGGTCCGCGGGGCGTGACACGAGCACGCGGACACCCGGCAGCCCGCCTCCAGGCCCGCGTCTGTTCGGCTACAGGGGTGAGGGAGGCGGCGGCTGCGCCGCGTCCCCGTTCCCGCGCCGGACGGACTCGGCCGGCTCCCCGGGCTGGATCGTCCGGACGGCCTGGGCTGTCTGGGTCGCCCGGTCCGCCTGGACGCTCCCCGGGAGGCCGGCGGCGCCGGGGTCCGCGTCCCGCTCGCGCAGCATCCGGTCCAGGCGCTCGACCTGCTGCCCGAGTTCCACCAGGCGGGCCATGACCGCCTCGTGCTGGACCTCCTCCAACTGCTGGTCCTCGGCCCAGCGGACCTCGCTGATCTCCTGCTCCAGGGAGGTGACGATCACCGCGATGACCAGGTTCAGCATGATGAACGCCGTCAGCACGATGTAGCACACGAAGAAGATCCAGGCCGTCGGATGCTCCGCCAGCACCGCGTCCGAGACGTCCGGCCAGCCCTCCGTCGTCATCAGCAGGAACATCGTGTACAGCGACGTGCCCAGATTGCCGAAGAACACCGGCACGGCCTCACCGAACAGCTGGTGGGCGATGATCGCCGAGGTGTAGATGACCACCAGGAGCAGGCCGATCACCGTTCCCACCCCCGGCATGGCCTTGAACAGCGCGGTGATGATCTGCCGCATCTGCGGGACGGCGGTGATCACCCGCAGGATCCGCAGCACCCGCAGGATGCGGAGCACGGCGAACGGGCCGGTGGCCGGGATCACCGAGACCAGCACCACCAGGAAGTCGAACCAGTTCCAGGCGCTCCGGAAGAACCGTCCCCGCCAGGCGTGGATCTTGAGGATCATCTCGACGACGAACACGCCGACGACGACGTACTCGATGACCACCAGATACGGAAGGGCGGAACCCCCATAAGTCATCCAACCCAAAATCACGGCATTGACCAGAATCACCGCGAGCACGATGTTGGAGAACCACTGACTCTCCACGAGCCTGGTGACCTGAGCACGCCGCAATGCCGCTTCCCCCTCGCCAATTCCACTTCCGAGCGATTCGGACATGGGGCATCAAATATATCTAAGCGGACTCAACTTCTGCGCGGCGCGCCTGCCTTTGGTCGGGCGTGTACAGCTTCGCGCTCACACCGGCAGACACGACCACACCCCGTGCCCACACTTCACAGAAGGCGCACCCTCACGGTTCCGACGGCCGCCCAGAAGGCGCAGGAAGGGGAAATGGCAGGTGCCGCATCCCATACCCCCGGCTTCCGGTCCGATCAGTGTCCGAAGGCGGTGAGACCGAAAACACCGCGCCCCTCGCGTCCTCCTCGTCGGGAAGGGCCCATCCC
>NZ_QPFC01000150.1:0-3046 GCF_003427465.1 Nocardiopsis sp. TNDT3
TCCGCGGCCCCCGGGCACGACCACGGCGACGGCCACCGGTCGCCGCACCACCCCCGCCACGCCAAGCCGGGCACGCTGCGCTGGGCCGCGCCCGAGGGCCTGGTCATCGGCACCGCCGTCGCGGGCGGCGGGCACCACGTGGACCAGGACTACCCCGACCCCTTCACCTCGGACCGGCGGTACCGCCGGATCCTGGCCCGGGAGTTCAGCTCGGTCTCCCCCGAGAACCAGATGAAGTGGGAGTACATCCACCCCGAGCGGGGCGAGTACGCGTTCGGGATGGCCGACAGGATCGTGGACTTCGCCGAGCGCCACGGCCAGGACGTGCGCGGGCACACCCTGCTGTGGCACAGCCAGAACCCCGCGTGGCTGGAGGAGGGCGGCTTCACCGACGAGGAGCTGCGGGAGATCCTGCACGACCACATCACCACCGTCGTCGGCCGCTACGAGGGCCGGATCTCGCAGTGGGACGTGGCCAACGAGATCTTCGACGAGTCGGGGCGGCTGCGCACCGAGGACAACATCTGGATCCGCGAGCTCGGGCCGGGGATCATCGCCGACGCCTTCCGCTGGGCGCACGAGGCCGACCCGTCGGCGGAGCTGTACTTCAACGACTACGGCGTCGAGGACGTCAACGCCAAGAGCGACGCCTACCACGCGCTGGTCCAGGAGCTGCTGGCGGACGGCGTGCCGGTGCACGGGTTCTCCGCCCAGGTGCACCTGAGCATGCGGTACGGGTTCCCGTCCGGCCTGGAGGAGAACCTCCAGCGCTTCGACGACCTCGGCCTGGGCACGGCGCTGACCGAGGTGGACGTGCGCATGGACGTGCCCGGGGGCGGGGAGCCGACCGGGGAGCAGCTGGAGCGGCAGGCCGACTACTACGGTCGGGCGCTGGAGGCATGCCTCGGGGTGGAGGGCTGCGACTCCTTCACCATCTGGGGCTTCACCGACAAGTACTCGTGGGTGCCGGTGTTCTTCGAGGGCGAGGGAGCGGCGACCGTCATGGACGGGGACTTCGACCGCAAGCCCGCCTACTTCACCCTCCGGTCCCTCCTGGAGGAGGCCGAGGACGACGGGCGGGGCCGCCCGCCCCGGGCGGGCCGCGGCCGGTAGCCGGGTACCGCGCCCCCGTCGCCGCGCCCGCCGGCGCTCCTCCGCCGGCGGGCGCGGTACGTCCGACTCGGCGCGCGCCGTGCCCGGCGCGGGCGCCCCTCGCGTGGAACCCCTGGTGGGAGCGGCCGTCCGGCGGGCGTGTGAGCCCCGCCCCGGCGGACCCCGGAGCCCGGGAGGTCAGGCGGCGGTGTGGTAGATGTTCTGCGCCCGGCCCAGGCCTTCGGTGAGCACCGTGCGCACCGCGTCGGCGGCGCGTTCGACGTTGAGGTCCAGCTCGGCGCGCTCGGTGGAGGAGAAGTCCTTGAGCACGTACGCGGCCGGGTCCATCCGGCCCGGCGGACGGCCCACCCCGAAGCGCACGCGGATGTAGTCCGGGCTGGACAGGGACGAGGTCATCGACTTCAGGCCGTTGTGCCCGCCCGGCCCGCCGCCCTTCTTGAGCTTGAGCGCGCCGAAGTCGATGTCCATCTCGTCGTGCACCACGACGATCCGCTCGACCGGGACCTTGTAGAAGCGGGCCAGACCGGAGACCGGGCCGCCCGACAGGTTCATGAAGCTCCGCGGCTTGGCCAGCACCACGGGGACGCCGTCCAGGCGGGTCTCCACCACCTCCGCGTGCGCCTTGTGCGCCTTCCAGCGCTCGCCGCCCGCGAGCGCCTCCACCACCAGGAACCCGGCGTTGTGCCTGTTCCCGGCGTACTTGGGCCCGGGATTGCCCAGCCCCACGACGAGCCAGCGCTCGGTATCGGCCATGTCCTCGTTCTCTCCGCCGACGCTTGTGCCCCCGGCGCTCCGCGCGCCGGGGCCCCTGCCGCCGAACAGCCTGCCCCACCAGTTGCCCATGGGGCACGACCCTACCGGGACGGCGGCTGACACGACGGACGCGCGGCCCCTGTCGGGAGACCGCGCGTCGTCGTGTGTGGCCTGCGACCGCCTTACTCGGCGGCGGCCTCCTGGGCGCCCTCGTCGCCCTCGGCGGCCTGGGAGGCCTCCTCGCTGGTCTCCGGCTCCTCCTCCACGCGCGGGGCGGAGACGGTGAGCAGGATGGCCTCGGGGTCGGTGGCCAGGGTGACGCCGGAGGGCAGCTTGACGTCGGCGGCGGTCGGGGTGGCGCCGATCTCCAGGTCCTCGACGACGAACTCGACGCCCTCGGGGATGTGGGTGGCCTCGGCCTCGACGGCCACGGTGACGAGCTCCTGGGTGAGCACACCCGGGGCCTTGACCTCACCGATCAGGTTGACCGGGATCTCGACCTCGACCTTCTCGCCCTTGGAGACGACCAGCAGGTCGATGTGCTCCAGGAAGCCCTTGATGGCGTCGCGCTGCACGCTCTTGGGCAGGGCGAGGTTGTCCTTGTCCAGGCCGTCGAGGCGGATCAGGACGTTGGGGGTCTTCAGGGCGAGCATGAGCTCGTGGCCCGGCAGGTTCAGGTGGCGGGGCTCGGTGCCGTGGCCGTAGAGGACGGCCGGCACCTTACCCGCGCGGCGGGCGCGACGAGAGGCGCCCTTGCCGAATTCCGTGCGGGGCTCGGCAGCGATACGTACCTCGGACACGACAAAACTCCTCGGGTTCAACCCCGCAGAACGGGGAACACGGCTCCAGTAGCACGAACGATTCCCGCCCTCGGCGGGGAATGCGGCGGGGGCTGCCCTCAGGCAGGGACGCGGCCGCCCTGGTTCCAGGCGTGCCCGGCGAGCCGTCACCGGACCCGCCCGGCCCGGGAACGCTCGTCGCGCACCCCTGCCCGCCTTCCGAACGCAGCCTTCTTAGGGCTCCGCCTGGGCACGGGGACACTCGGTCAAGTCTAATGGCTTCGCCGACGACTCCGAACATGGCCCGCGATTCCCGCCCCGGTCCGGACAAGCCCCCAGAGAAACCCGCCGGCCGGGCGGCCTCGGCGCGGACGCCCGCGAGGGGACCGCCCGGCCGCGGG
>NZ_QPFC01001303.1:0-2205 GCF_003427465.1 Nocardiopsis sp. TNDT3
GCCCGGGTGCTGGCCACCGCGCACGTGGCCGCCGAGAACGGCGACCGCCTGACCGCCTCCTCCCTGGCCCGGCAGGGCCTGGGCATGCTGCTGCGCTCCCACGGCCGCGAACGGGCGGCCGGACCGGCCGGGCACGCGGCCCGCCCCGAGGTGGAGCGGGCCCGGCGGATCCTGGCCGGGCGCCTGGTGGACCCGCCGACGCTGGAGGAGCTGGCGGCCGGACTGGGCATCGGCCCGTTCGCGCTGTCGCGGGCCTTCCGCGCCGTCCACGGCCTGCCGCCGCACGCCTACCTCAACCAGCTGCGGGTGGACCGGGCCCGTGCGCTGCTGGCCTCCGGGCGGCGGGCGGGCGAGGTCGCGGTGGAGGTGGGGTTCGCCGACCAGCCGCACCTGACCCGCCACTTCAAGCGCCACCTGGGGGTTCCTCCGGTGGCCTACCAGCGCGCCCTGCTCTCCACCTGAGCCGCTGGCGGGGCGGTGGCGGGACGTCCGCGGAGTCGGGGAGGGCCGTCTCCGGACGGTCCCTTCGCACGGGGCCGGTGCCGGTATCCCCGCCACCCTTCTCCTGTCCTGACGGCCGGGCCGGCGCCTTCCGGCCACCGACGGGAGCGGGCCGCGGCGACCGGCGGGCGGTCAGCGGTGGGCGGCGGCCCGGCAAGAACGTTCAAGACACCGCGCGGTCGGCCTTCCTAGCGTGGGGCGGGTGAAATCCTTCTCCGTCCTCCGTACACCCGCGGTGCGCGACAGCGTGGGGATCGGCGTCGCCGTGGGCGCCGCCGGCCTGGCGTTCGGCACCGCCGCCGTGGCAGCCGGTCTGTCCCCGGCGCAGTCCGTCTTCATGAGCCTGTTCATGTTCACCGGAGCCTCCCAGTTCGCCCTGGTGGGGGTGATCGCCGGTGGCGGCAGCCTGGTCGCCGGGGCGGCGGGCGCGCTGCTCCTGGGCGCCCGCAACACCCTGTACGGGCTGCGCCTGGCGGACGTGCTGGGCTGGCGGGGCGCGCGACGGGCGCTGGCCGCGCACGGGGTGATCGACGAGACCACGGCCGTGACGCTGGCCCAGCCGGACCGCGCGTCGGCGCGTACGGCGTTCGTGACGACCTACGCCGTGCTGGGCGGTTCCTGGGTGGTGGCGACCCTGGCCGGGGCACTGGCCACCGAGCGCGTGGGTGACATCAGCGCGTTCGGGCTCGACGCGGTGGGTCCGGCGGTCTTCCTGGGGCTGCTGTGGCCCCGGTTGCGGGAGGGCGGCGCCCGCACGTGGCTGATCGCGGGCCTGGGCGCGGGTCTGGCCCTGGCGTCCACCCCGTTCCTGCCCTCGGGCGTCCCTGTGCTGCTGGCCGCCTCGGCCGCGCTCGTGGCGCTGATCGGTCCCGCCGCCGGGGAGGGCGGCCCGGCCCTGCCCAGCGAGGAAGGCGACCGGCGGTCCGAGGCGGAGCGCGGGGAGGTCCGGCCATGACCCTGTGGACCGTGCTCGTCGCCACCGCCGCGGGCTGCTACCTGCTCAAGTACGCGGGCCTGGCCGCTCCGCGGCGGCTCCTCGACAACCCGTGGCTGCGGCGGTTCGCCACCGCGGTGCCGCTCGCCCTGCTCGCCGCGCTGATCGCGGTGGAGGCCCTGCGCGGCGAGGGCCAGGCGCTGGCCTGGGACACCGCGCGGATGGGCGGCCTGGGCGCCGCAGTCCTGGCCCTGGTCCTGCGCGCGCCCTTCCTCGTCGTGATCGTCGCCGCCGCTGCCACCACGGCGGGCCTGCGCGCCCTCGGCGTCGGCTGAGCAGCGGGGCGGCCTCCGATGATGAGGCCGCTCCCCGAACACCCTTGGCCGAATACCGGGCGCGCGCCTCCGGCAGGGGAACCGCTCCCCGGACGCCCCTGGCTGAGCATCGGGGCGGGCCTCCGACGAGGGACGGACCCGGCTCACGTGGGCGCTGGGCCTCGGCCGAGCGGCCCGGGGAAGTTATCCACATCCCCTACCGAAGGCCGCCGCGCTGCGGTTTCCTCAAGGTGAGGAGGTGGTGGGACGTCGGAGGGCCTGCCAGCCGGTGACGGGGCCTTCCCGTTCGCCCGTGCCGGCCCGGCCCGGGTTCCGACCGATCGCCCCACCACGGCCGTCCCCGTACACGGCGGGCGGGGAGTGCAAGTTCCCCTCCCCCTGGGAAGGAAGCCGAAGACCCCACTCGGGCGCCGGACAGCGGCGGCCCGGGACGGC
>NZ_QPFC01001304.1:0-3609 GCF_003427465.1 Nocardiopsis sp. TNDT3
GCGCTGAGGCGGGCGGCACCGCCGCGAACGCGGCCGCCCGCCTCAGCGCGGCTCGCGCGCCAGATAGACGGTGTCGGGCACGCCGCGGGCGACCGGCACCTCGATGACCTCCACCGAGGCGAACCTGCCCCGCAGCGACTCCTCGAAGGCGGGCACCGCGTTGGCGCTCCAGAAGGCCAGGACCCCGCCGGGGGCGAGCAGGCGGGTGAGCCGGTCCAGCCCGGCCGCCTCGTAGAGGCGGTTGTTGTTCTCCACCACCGTCCAGTCGGGCCCGTTGTCGGTGTCCAGGCAGATCGCGTCGTAGCGGACGGGGGCCGCGGCCGAGGACGCCTCCTCCAGCCAGGCCACGATGTCGGCGTTGACCACCCGGCAGCGCGGGTCCCGGTGCACGTACTCGGCGGCCTCGCCCAGTTCCCCGTCGTGCCAGGCGATCACGTGGGATTCGAGTTCCACCACGTCCACCACCGCCACCCGGGGGTGCTCCAGGGCCTCGCGGGCGGAGAAACCCACGCCCAGGCCGCCGATGAGCACCCGGGAGCGCGAGCGGCCCGCCGGGAGGGCGGCGAGGCTGGCGCGCACCATCTCCCGCTCGGAGGTGCCGTCGCGGGTGTCCATGAGGAAGACGCCGTTGGAGTAGATCTCGTAGTGCGCGCCCACGCGGCGCAGCACGAGGTCTCCGCCGGTCTCCCCGGTCACCCTCGCCAGGGTGGCCGTCTCCTCCTCGGGCTCACGGGAAACCGGGGCGGTGTACGTCGTCGGCTGGTCCATACCCCACATTGTGCCGCCCGGCGGGCGCGCCCGCGTTCCCGCCGAGGGGAGGAACGGGGCGCTGTCCGCGGGGTCGTCTCGGGCCGTGGGATTACCGAAGAGTAGGGTCGGTGTCCACCCACCGGAGGAGGACTCCATGCAGGTGAAGCGCGGGCGCGGCGGACTGCTCGACCGGGTGCGCGGAGCCGCTCCCCACGCCCTCGGCGTCCTGTTCGTGGCTTCGGGCGTGCTGCACCTCGCGGCGCCCGGACCCTTCCAGGCGATCATGCCCCGCTCCCTGCCCGCGCCGCGCGCGTGGGTCCACGGCAGCGGCGCGGCCGAACTGGTCTGCGGCGCGGGGCTGCTGACGCGCAGGGCGTGGGCCGGACCGGCGAGCGCGGCCCTGCTGCTCGCCGTGTGGCCCGCCAACGTCCGGATGGCCCTCGACTCGGGTACGGGCAGGCTCCGGGGCCCGGCCGACAACCGCCTCGTGGCCTGGGGCCGCGTACCGCTCCAGGTCCCGCTCGTCTGGGCCGCCCTCCAGGCCCGCCGCGGGGACCGGAAGGACTGACCGACGGCGCCCCGCGCCGGGGCGTCGGCGAGCCCGGAGCGCCCGTTTGCCCCTCCCCTGGGGGGAGGAGCCACAGTGGAACCATGCTTCCCATCGGTTCCTTCAGCGAACTCACCGGCCTCTCGCACAAGGCACTGCGCCACTACCACTCCCTCGGGCTGCTGGTCCCGGCCCGCGTGGACGAGGACACGCAGTTCCGCTGGTACACCGTCGACCAGATCGAGCGCGCCGGGCGGATCGTCACCCTGCGCCGTGCAGGCATGGGCCTGGACGCCGTCCGGCGCGTGGTGGACGACCCCGGCCTGGCCCCGGACGCGCTGCGCCGGCACGCCGAGGACCTCCGGCGCGAGCGGGAGGCCCAGGACCGGGCGCTGGCGGAGGCCCTCGCGGTCCTGGCGTGGGAGCCGAGGGTGGAGGTCCGGCCCCGGCGGGCGCGCACGGCCCTGACGGGGGTGACCGCGCTCTCCCCTGACGGGGACTTCGACCTGGACCGGGAGCGCGCCGAGGTGCACGCCCTGGCCGGGCGGCTCGGCGCGCTGGTCGAGGAGCTCGGGTGGCGCGCCGACGGCCGGTGGTGGAAGAGCCTGGAGCCGGGGCCGGACGGCGCGGGCTACCGGGTGTGCGTGCCGGTCGCGGAGGCCGGGTCCTCCCCGTCCCCGCTGCCGGAGGGCGTGGAGCTGGTGGAGTACGGGGAGGGCACCGAGGTCGGGCTGCTGATGCCCGGCCGGGAGAGCCTGGGCGGCCTCACCCTGGCGCTGACCCACCTGTTCGGGCACGAGGTCGAGGGCATGTTCGCCGACGTGGGCGCCCTCCGTCAGTCGGAGTACGACGGGGGCGTGGAGTTCGCCGTCGGGCTGCGGCCCCTGTCGGAGGCTCCGGAGTGAGGGCCCGGGGACTCGGGTCCCGCGCCTGAGGGCCCCGGGTCCCGAGCCCCCGTACCCGGGATGTCCGCTACCGCGGGCTCCGTATCCGCAGGTCCCGCACCGGTGGGCCCCGTGCCCGGGGTCCGCGCCGACCGCAGCAGGGCGCCGAGCGCGGCGGCGCCTTCGAGCAGGGCCGCCGACCGGGCGTCGATGCTCGCGTCCCGGGCGGCCAGCGCGGCCATCACCTCGTCCCACCGGTGCGCGCGGCGCAGCTGCGGCATCAGGGCACGGAGCGGGGCGATGCGGTACCCGGCCATGCGCAGCTGGTGGACGATCCGCGCGTCCCTGGCGTCGGCGGGCGAGTACCTCCGCGTTCCCCCGGGGGAGGTCCTGCCGGGCACGACGAGCCCTTCCGCGTCCCAGTGCCGCAGCGTCGAGGGCCTCACTCCGAGCGCGGCGGCGAGTTCGGAGACGCCCATGGAGTCCGCCGGGCGGACGTCCCCGACCGGCTCCGCGGCGATCGCCTCCGCGGCCTGCCTGGCCAGCCCGAGTTCCCGGCGCTCGGCGTGGAGCCGGGCGTGCGCGGCGTCCAGGAGGGCGAGCAGGTCCGAGGCCGGGTACCCGTGCGCGGCGCGCACGATCCGCCCGGCCTCGACCGGGCCGGTCCCGGCGGCCAGGGACCGGTAGGCCAGGGCCGAGCACACGTGCGCCTCGGTGTAGACGCGGTAACCCGAGGCCGTGCGCGCCGCCGGGGGCAGCACACCGCCGCGTTCGAGGTTGCGCACCTGCTGGACGGAGTACCCGGAGCGCCGGGCCACGTCGACCGTGCGCATGGCGGTCGAGTTGCGACTTCCCACTCCCCCACCTCGCACTCTTCGGGGAAAGTCTCCACAACCACATGAATGTAACGCTGGAACACATGAGCATCGAAGAGATCACCGCGTTCCTGGAGGGCCTTGAGGGCGTACTGACCCTCAGGCCGCAGCCCGGCGACGGCTCGCCCGAACTCAGCTGGGGCGACACGTTCTTCTACTACGCGCCCGACGGCGTCGTCCCCACCGCGACCCAGCCCTTCGCGACCATCGTGACGAAGGACTACCCCGACGACCGGGCGTCGCGCCTGGACCGGCCCGGCGTCTTCCGCCTGAACGTCGCCGCCGGAAGGGAGGCCTTCGTCAGCTGGACGGGCCGCGAGCCGCGCGAGCCGGCCGACCCGGACGCGGACCCGAGCGCGGCGGACACGGTGGTGGCGCACCCCGTCTACGGCGGCCTGGGCTGGCTCGCCGTGGTGAACCCGGGGCCGCGGACCGGGGAGGCGGCCCGGGAGCTGCTCCGCACGGCCCACGGCCTCGCCCGTTCGCGCCGTGGGCGGCGCACCGGGGCGGCACCGGACTGACGGGCGGCACCGGGCCGACGGGCGGCACCGGG
>NZ_QPFC01001305.1:0-1280 GCF_003427465.1 Nocardiopsis sp. TNDT3
CGGGTAGTCGCTGCCGATCCGCCCGTTGCGGTTGGCCATGCGGAAGGCCGCGTAGCCGGTTCCGGTCCCGGCGCCCTCGGCGTCCACCCGGTCCACCGTGGCGTTGACGGTGTTGTTGAGCAGCAGGCCCGAGTAGCCGGTGTCGCGGGCCGTGACGGTGCCGATGTCCAGGCCGTCCACGCTGTAGGTCTCCACGCCGTGGTTGTCGGTGCCCGACACGTACACGTCGTCGATGCTGATGTCGCGCGTGGTGCGGTTGGCGTCGCTGCCCCGGCTGTCGATGCGCATGCCCAGGCCGCTGGACAGGCGCAGGTCGATCTGGCCGAAGTGGACGTTCTGCGAGCCGCGCACGAAGACGCCGAAGTACGGCGAGCCGGTCACGGACAGGTGGGGGACGGAGACGTTCTGGGCGTTGCGGATCCGGACGGCGGCGTGGTCGGCGCCCACCGACCCGGACACGTGGATGGTGCCGCATACCTCCAGTGAGGTGTGGCTGGGCAGGTCGAGCGAGGTGTTGGCGGGCATGGAACCGGATCCGCGCACCACCACGCGCTGCTGGGAGGTGCGGCCGGAGTCGAGGCTGCCGACGGCCGCGCGCATGGCGGCGAGCATGTCGCCGCCGGTGTAGACGGTGCTGCCGCCGTTGCGGGCGGTCCAGGTGGAGCCGTTCCGCACCGCTTCGGCGTGGTGGGAGCCGCTGCCGCAGTCGCCGTCTCCCCCACCGCCGGTGTCGTCCACGCGGACCAGGTCCCAGACCTGGTTGGCTCCGCCGAGGGAGTCGTACTGCGACAGGCGGTCGCCCGGGGTGGTGCTCCACTCCCAGACCTCCAGGGCCTTGCCGCTGAGGCGGTTGATCAGCTGGACGCCGCCGCCGGTGTCCACGGGGCGCCACTGCTGGTTGGCGTTGCCGAGATCGGTGAACTGGCGGATCTCGGCGCCGTTGGCGGTGGAGTGCTCCCAGACGTCGACGGCCTTACCGCTGTGGCGGTTGACGAGGCGGTAGTAGCCGTCGCCGGAGGGGACGAAGCGGAACTGCTGCCAGGGGCGGTCGGTGCGTTCCCACTGGATGATCCGCGCGCCGTCCTGGGTTCCGGCGCTCTCGACGTCGGCGACCAGGCCGCTGTGCTGGTTGCGCAGGACGTAGTAGGCGCCGGTGTCGATGTCGGCGGCCCGGGCGGGGGTGACGGCGGCGGCGGAGAGGCCGCTCGCGCAGAGGACGACGGCCAGGGCGGAGTACAGGAGCCGCCGCAGGCGCGACAGGCGCGAGAGCTGTCTGCGGG
>NZ_QPFC01001306.1:0-3280 GCF_003427465.1 Nocardiopsis sp. TNDT3
CCCCGGCGACCGGCGCGTCAGGGCGACCGGCGGGCCCGGCAGCGCCATGCTGGTGCGTGCGGGGGCCGGCGGGGAGGTGCGGAGTGTCCGTCGAGGAGTACGTGGTCGCCACGCTGGTGATCGTGGTCGCGGTGATCTTCGGCCGACTGGTCGCGGGGCGGCTGCGGGTGCCGGGCGCGGTCGTGCTGGTACTGCTGGGCATGCTCCTGGGGCTCGTGCCCTGGCTGCACTCGCTGTCGATCTCCCCCCAGGTCATCCTGCTGGTGTTCCTGCCCCCGCTGATCTACAACGCCGCGTTCTTCTCCTCGCCCAAGGACATGCGCGAGCTGGCGCGCCCCATCGTGGTGATGGCGGTGGGGGTGACGCTGCTGACGGCCTTCGGCCTGGCGGGGATCGTCCACCTGCTGATGCCGTCGGTGGGGTGGCCCGCGGCGATCGCCCTGGGCGCCGCCGTCGCGCCGACGGACGCCGTGGCGGCCTCGGCGATCCTCAAGCGGGTGGGCACCCCGCGCCGGGTGCTGACCCTCCTGGAGGGCGAGTCCCTCATCAACGACGGGGTCGCGCTGACCCTGTTCAGCCTGGCCGTGACCGCCATGGTGCACCCGCTCACGCCCGAGGAGGGCCTGGTCGAGCTGGTGAAGGTCGTGGCGGGCGGCCTGGTCTACGGCGCCGTGGTGGCCCTGGCGGTGTCGTGGTCGCGGACCCGCATGCGGGATCCGTCCCTCCAGCTGATGGTCGTGCTGATCACGCCGTTCGCGGCCTACATCCCGGCGGAGATGGCGGGGTTCTCCGGGGTGCTGGCGGCGGTGGTCGCCGGTTTCTACCTGGGCACGCGCGGTGAGGGGCTGCTGCCGCCGCGGGTGCGGGTGAACGGGCAGACGATCTGGGGCGCCCTCGTGGGGCTGTTGGAGTCGATGCTGTTCGTGGTGCTGGGGTTGCAGCTGGACTCGGTGGTCACGGCGGTGCGGGACCAGTTCGCCTTCCTGGACCTGGTGTGGGTGGCGCTGGCGACGACGGCCACGGCGGTCGCCCTGCGCATGGGGCTGATGCTGGTGGTGATCCCGCTGCACCGGATCCCGCCGTTCTCGAAACTGGAGGGCGCCGACCTGCGGGAGCGGTTGGTCGTCGGGTGGAGCGGGATGCGCGGGGCGGTGTCGCTGGCGATAGCCCTGTCCCTGCCCGCTGCGCTGGGCGGCGAGCCGTTCACCGAGCGGGGCGCGCTGGTGTTCGTGGCGGGGGTCGTGGTGCTCGGGACGCTGGTGGGGCAGGGGATGACGCTGCCGCTGCTGCTGCGCAAGCTGGGCATGGCGCGCGAGGGCGCGCGGCGGATGGAGTTCCTGCGGGCGGACGAGCAGATGAGCTGCGCGGCGCTGAGCAAGGTGGACGAGCTGCTGCGGGAGGGCGAGGTGGACGACCGCACCGCCGACTCGCTGCGCGCGGTGTACACGCGGCGCGTCTCGCAGGTGCGGGGGCTGATGGACGCCGCGGACGGGCGGGCGCGTGAACGGGTGGACAGCGGCAGGGCCGTGCACGCGCAGATCACGCAGGCGCGCAGGGACGCGCTGGTGTCGATGTACCGGGAGGGCGACATCGACCACGCCGTGTTCCAGGAGATGAGCCGGGACCTGGACATCCGGGACACGGGGGCGGGTCCGTACGGTTCGTGAGTCGCGGGGCGGCCGGGGCCGCCTTCTCCGTGGGGGGCGGGGCCTCCGGGACCGCTGCGCACGCCGCGTGTGAATGTGTGGGAACCAGAGCCCGCGGGGCGCGAACGTCCGCGCGGGCGAGCACGGACTGTGACGAGCGGTGGACGCGTCGGTCGCCCCTCCTGGTACTGAAGAGGCTTTTGAGGCTTGAGGAAAGCGCTGAGGCTCCCAGAAAAACTACAAACTTTCCTTACCGTTTTCGTTGACGCAGCCGCGTGACAACTTTAAAGTTTCCTAACAATTAGCGGCTCACAGAGCCCCTTCGTCACCCCCGCTCGACGACAGGAGCAACCCCCGATGCCCGAACACCGCCTCAGGAAGGCCCCCAGGGCCGCGAAGGCCGCGCTGACCGGCGCCCTCGCCCTCCTGACCGCCGGACTCCTCGCCGGTTTCAGCCAGCTCTCCCCCGCTCCCGCCGAGGTCGAGACCGTGTCCGACAGCGACTCAGCCCAGGTCCAGCAGACCGGCCAGTGGCTCACCGGGTACTGGCACAACTTCAACAACGGCTCCACCGTGATGCCGCTGTCGGAGATCCCCTCCGAGTACAACCTGGTGGCCGTCGCCTTCGCCGACAACCACCCCACCCTCGACGGCGGAATCACGTTCAACCTGGCCAGCGGCGAGCTGGGCGGCTACACCGACCAGCAGTTCCGCGACGACATCGCGGCCATCCAGGCCGAGGGCCGCAAGGTCATCATCTCCGTGGGCGGCGAGCGCGGCCACGTGGACGTCACCAACGCCACCCAGGCGGGCAACTTCGCCGACACCGTGTACCAGCTGATGCAGGACTACGGCTTCGACGGGGTCGACATCGACCTGGAGCACGGCATCAACGCGCAGTACATGTCCCAGGCCCTGCACGACCTGAGCGGCCGGGCCGGGTCGGACCTGATCATCACGATGGCGCCGCAGACCATCGACTTCCAGAGCCCCGACCGGGAGTACTACAAGCTGGCGTCGGACATCTCCGACATCCTCACCATCGTCAACATGCAGTACTACAACTCCGGCTCGATGCTGGGGTGCGACGACCAGGTGTACCACCAGGGCACCCCGGACTTCGTCGCCGCGCTGGCCTGCATCCAGCTGGAGATGGGGCTGAGCCCGGACCAGGTGGGCCTCGGGCTGCCCGCCGTGCAGTCCGCCGCCGGGGGCGGGTACATGGCGCCCGGCCAGGTCGTGCGCGCCCTGGACTGCCTGGAGGCCGGGACCGACTGCGGCTCCTTCTCCCCCGCCGCCCCGTACGGCCCCATCGGCGGTGTGATGACCTGGTCCATCAACTGGGACGCCACCAGCGGCTACGCCTTCGCCGAGACCATCTCGGCGCGCCTGGCCACCGGCCCCGGCAACGGCGGCGGGCCCACCGAGGAGCCGACCGAGGAGCCCACCGAGCAGCCCGGCGACTGCACCGCCGCGGCCTGGACGGCCGACAGCGTCTACACCGGCGGCGACGTGGTCTCCCACGAGGGCTCGGAGTACCGCGCCCAGTGGTGGACCCGCGGCGAGGAGCCGGGCACCACCGGCGAGTGGGGCGTCTGGAGGCTCGTCGGCACCTGCTGACCCGAGGCCGCGTG
>NZ_QPFC01001307.1:0-1610 GCF_003427465.1 Nocardiopsis sp. TNDT3
GTTCCACGCCGCCCGCCGCGGTGTCTCCCCCTCCGCGGTTCCCGGATGACCCCCTCTCGCATCCGGGTACCGCACATGGACACCACGGGCAACTACTTTCGGTAGCCACCTGGCTCCCCAATGTATCAGTGAGTTGCATCACCTTCACGCGCTGATATGGAACAGTTATCCTCCGTCACGCCAGGTGCTCCGGCCCACCGCAGCACCCGCCGGAGCGCGGCCGAACCCTAGGGTGGAGGGCATGACCAAACGGGACACCGACAAGCCGGTCGTGCTGTCGAAGATCTACACGCGCACCGGCGACTCCGGGACGACGGCGCTCGGCGACATGAGCCGGACCGGCAAGAACGACACGCGCCTGGTGGGCTACGCCGACACCGAGGAGGCCAACGCCGCGATCGGCACCGCCCTGGCGCTGGGCGAGCTGCCCGACGACGTCCGGGACCTGCTCGGACGGATCCAGAACGAGCTGTTCGACCTGGGCGCCGACCTGTCCACGCCGATCGTGCCCGACCCGGAGTACCCGCCGCTGCGGGTCCTGCCCGAGTACGTCACCCGGCTGGAGGAGGCCTGCGACGCCTACAACGCCGACCTGCCCACCCTGCGCAGCTTCATCCTGCCCGGGGGCTCCCCCACCGTGGCGCTCATGCACACCGCCCGGATCGTGGTCCGGCGGGCCGAACGCAGCGTGTGGGCGGCCGTCGAGGAGCACGGCGAGACCGTCAACCCGCTCACCGCCCAGTACCTCAACCGGCTCTCCGACCTGCTGTTCATCCTCGGCCGGTACGTCGCCCGGGAGGGCGACGAGGTCCTGTGGAAGCCCGGCGGCGAACGCTGACGCCCGCTGCCCGCCGCGGCCTCCGGGCCGCGCCCGGCCGCCCGTCCGCGCCTCCAGGGGTCCCGCTCCGCGTGAACGGGACCCCTTCGCGCTCCCCACGCCGCCCCGGGCCGCCCGCGCCCCGGAACGCCGTCCCAGTGGGCGTCCGCGACCTGCGCGGACGGAAATCGTCCGGTGGGACGCGTGTCTTCGGCCGGACTGGGGTTATGGGTTCTGGACACGGGAACGGACGAAGGAAGGAACGCAGATGACCACCGGAGCCAGACCGGCGACCGTCACCGCGGTCTTCGTGCTGCTGGTCCTGATCGCGGTCTACCAGATCATCATGAGCCTGATGGCCCTCGTCGGCGCCACCGCCATGGCCACCGTCCCGATGATCGCCGAGGGCGCTCAGGTGCCCGTCTGGGCCGTGCTGACCGGCGCGGCCGTCGGCCTGGTCTACGGCGCGCTGTCGGCCGTCCTGGCCGTCATGGTCAACCGGAACCGCGGCGGCGTGCGCACCTCGGTGACCGCGGTCAACGCGGTCTACGCCGTCGTGATCCTGGCCCTGCTGCTCACCCCGGTCAGCGGGGTCCCCGAGATCGTCGCGGCGCTCTTCGCCGTCACCGTGGCGGTCCTGGCCAACACCGCGACCGCCAGGGAGTACTTCTCCGGCGCCGCGGTCCCGTCCGGACACGCCCACCCGCAGGTCGGCTGACCGCCCCCTGACCGCGCCCGGCCCGGCACCCTCCCACGGGCCGGGCGCGCCCCCGTCCGCACCGTTCGGTCGGCC
>NZ_QPFC01001308.1:0-1001 GCF_003427465.1 Nocardiopsis sp. TNDT3
GCGGGGGTGCGGGCACCCGGGCGCGGACCGAAGCGCGGGCCCGGCAAGCACGGGCCCGGAAAGCACTGCCTAGGTGCAGCCCGGACACACGCCCGACAGCTCGAAGGAGTAGTCCAGGGAGCCGTAACCGCTGTCCTCGCGGATGCGTTCGACGACGCTCCCCAGCTCGTCCGCCTGCGCGATGTCCTCCACCCGCCCGCAGACCCGGCACAGCAGGTGGTGGTGACGGGAGGAGGTCCTGCACAGCCGGTAGAGGCGCTCCCCCTCGGGCGAGTGGAGGGTGTCGAGGACGCCCTCCTCCGCCAGCCGGTGGAGCGTGCGGTAGACGGTGGACAGGCTGGGCGGCCTGCGGGCACGGGAGCGCCCTCCGGAGAGGGCGAGGTGGATCTCCTGACAGCTGCGGAAGCGCGTGCTCCGACCCAGGGCCTTGAGGACGACGTCGTCGTACTGGGACACCCGGGGCATCTCAGACCGCCGCCCGGTCGGTCCTCACGGTGAACGGCGTGCCCGCCGCCCCCGGCGCCGGGCGCCGTCGCCTGCCTCCAGACACGTCACGGGCCTCCGGTCATGTGACACAGACTGCATGGAAATGATTTTCATAACCGTACCATGATCGCGCCCGTACCACCTCAAAACCTCCCTAACTACACTGGAATCCGGCCCCTGGGCCCCGCCGGAACCGTCGCCCGACCGGGTCGGGTACGCGCATCGCGGAAACCGCCTCGGCGGAGGTCGTGGCGCCCCGGGGCACGTTCACGAGGGTTCGCCGTCCCGGCTCCCGGTGCCCACGACCGAACGGGCCCCGCCACCGAGCACCCGGCACCGGCGGACGGCACCGCTCCCGTAGCGTCACGGCCCGCCCGCGCACCGGGCGGAGCCGTCCCCGGCTCCCGCGGGTGGACGCCCAACCCCGAACGGGCGGGGCCCGGGCCGGCGTCACCCCTCTGCGGTGGAGCCCCCGGGAACCGGGCCGTCGGGGGCCGCGCCCCCGGGGACCCGCC
>NZ_QPFC01000151.1:0-8949 GCF_003427465.1 Nocardiopsis sp. TNDT3
CCCCCGCCCCTTCCAGTGGTTCGCGTGATACACACCACTTTTTCTGCGGCCTTTGCCTCGTTTTGGCCTGTCTTCAGAGGGGAGAACTAGGGCCCGTCACGCCCGCTCGGGCGGGCTTTCCGGGCCTCTTGTTATGGAACCGCTGGTCAGAGGGTTGCCCAAGGGAAGGTAACGAAAGGGTCGCGACCGCTCCCGGTGGTGAATTAGTGTTCCCTCAGGCCGGAACGCCCCCGTTAGTCACCACAAGGGTGACGGCGTCCGGTTTCCGTCGCACTCTCGCTCACGAGCAGTCCTTTCCCATGAGCAGAGGCCACCGCAGAACTCCGGCACACCTCCCTCGGCCCCCTTGAGCGCCGCCCGCCGGGATCCCCCTCGCCGCATTCCACGCGTCCTCACCCGGGCGCGTCCTCGGGATGCCCTGCGCTGGTAGACGGGTGTGGGAGAAAGGCAGTCGGTCCCTTGACTCGCAACCCCGAGCCCGGAAGGCGCAGCAGGCGCCGTGTCGCGACGGTCGGCTGCGCCACCCTGGGCGCCGTCGTCCTGTCCTCGGGCGTGGCCTTCGCCGAGCCCACCGCAGAGGAGGCCCGCGAACGCTACGAGCAGCTCCAGGAGGAGCTCTCGGCCCTGAACGAGGCCTACAACCAGGCCGAGGAGGACCACGCGGCCGCCGAGGCGGAACTGGAGGAGGTCGAGGAGCAGCTCGCCAGGGCCCAGGAGGAACTGGAGACCATGTCCGGCACGGTCGCCGGGATCGCCCAGACCGCCTACACCGGGTCCACGCACAGCCTCTTCACGGTCCTGTTCCGCGGCGACCCGGACGCGTCGCTGCAGAACATCGCCGACCTGAACTTCCTGTCCATGGGACAGGACGCCGTCCTGGACGACTACGTCGCCCAGGTGGAGCGCGCCGAGGACCTGCGCGACCAGGCGGCCGAGTCGGAGGCGGACGCCTCCACCGCGCTCTCCGAGGCCGAGACGGCCAAGGAGGAGGGCGAGGCCGCCCTGGACGAGCAGTCCGAGGTCCTGGAGAGCCTGGACGGGCAGGACCCGACCGCCTCCGAGGCCTCCACGGGCGGCGGCGAGGCCGTCGCGGCCTCCGGTGACGTCCAGGCCGTCCTGGACTTCGCCCGCGCCCAGATCGGCAAGCCCTACGTCTGGGGCGGTACCGGTCCCGACGGCTACGACTGCTCGGGCCTGGTCCAGGCGGCGTGGGCCCAGGCGGGGGTCAACCTGCCCCGCACGACCTACGACCAGGTCAACGCCGGCACCCGGATCTCGCGCGACGAGGTCCAGCCCGGGGACCTGCTGTTCTTCTACAGCGAGTCCTCGCCCAGCCACGTGGGGATCTACTCCGGCAACGGCAACATGATCCACGGCTCCAACCCGTCCAAGCCGCTGGAGGAGGTCTCCCTGGCCGCCTACTGGGACAGCGTCTTCACCGTCGCCGTCCGCGTCGGCTAGTGGACCGACCGGAACCGTCACTCGTGTGACGCGAGGGCTCCGGCCCGCGGTGGTCCTGTACTCACAGCCGGTGCCGGAGCTCCAGAAGCGCTGTGGGTACAAGGGTCGCGCCGCACGGGTTCGGCCGACGCATCCTTCTTGCGAGCGGGTCGGGGACGCGGGTTCCGGACGGCGGTGCGCTCCGCGTATTCTGCCGCCCATGGGACCTCTCGTGTTCAGGGTCGCGGCCGCGGTCGCGGTCGTCATCGCCTTCTTCTGGATCCTGTCCGTCGTGGTCGGCCTCCTGGTCTGGCTCCTGATGGTCGCCCTGCTCGCGGGCGTGGTCTACCTCGGCGTCCGGATGCTCAGGGCGCAGAGCGGCCAGGACCGCTGACCGCGCACCTCCTGTCGGGGACGCGCCGCCCGAACCCCTGCGGCGCGTCCCCGCACGTGTGCCCGGTCCGTTCGCCGCGGACCCGTTTCCTGACACATGGGCGAAGGCCTCCGCGGTGGAGCCGAGTGAGGGTATGGTTACTATGTGTCACTGAATAAGCACGTAGGGTCTCATGTTGACGGAGTGTCGCACCGTGGCCGGGTGGAACGCGTCCTCACCCGCGTCTTCCGCAACGACTGGAGTGCGCTGACACCGCCCGACATCGGACGCTGGACCCCCGACCTGCGGGTCAGCGTCGTCATCCCTGCGCGCGGCGGGCAGCGCCGCCTCGACCTCGCCCTGGCCTCCCTGGCCGCGCAGACCTACCCCGAGGACCTGATGGAGGTCGTGGTCGTGGACGACCACTCCTCCCCGGCGCTGCGCCTGCCCGACCTGCGCCCCGCGCACTGCCGCGTCCTGACCGTCCCCGACGGCGGCTGGGGCGCCGGGTACGCCCGCGCCTACGGTGCCCACTCCAGCACCGGCGACGTCCTGCTGTGGATGGACGCCGACATGGTTGTGTGCCGCGAGTTCGTCGAGGCCCAGGCCCGCTGGCACCACGTGCACGCCGAGGCCGTCACGCTCGGCCGGGTCCGCTTCGCCGACACCGGGCCCCAGAGCCCCACCGACGTCCTGGCCCTGGCCCGCACCGACGCCCTGCACGGCGCCCTGGACACCGGCCGCCACCACGCGTGGGTCGAGCGCGTCCTCACCGGGAGCGACGGCCTGCGCGACGCCGACCACCTGGGCTTCCACGCCTACGTCGGCGCGGCGGCGGCCGTGCGCCGCAGCCTGTACGAGGCCGCCGGGGGAGTGGACCCCGACCTCGACCTGGGCCAGGACACCGAGTTCGGCTACCGCCTCTGGCAGGCGGGCGCCGTCCTGCTGCCCGAACCCGCCGCCACCGGCTGGCACGTGGGCCGCGCGGGCACCGCGCGCACCCGGCTGCCCTCCGAACGCTTCCGCACCGAGGTCCTCGCCGAGTTCATGCCGCACCCGCACGCCTACCGCGAGCGGGTACCGGCCCACCGGCGCCGCATCCCGCTCGTGCACGCCGTGGTCGAGGTCTCCGGCGCGCCCTACGACCTGGTCCGCGGCTGTGTGGACCGGCTCCTGGACAGCGCCGAGACCGATCTGGCCCTGACCCTGGTCGCCGACTGGGAGGGCGCCGAGGAGGGAGGGGGAGCGCGCGGGGCGCGGCGGCTGCGGGCGGTGGACGGCCGGGCCCGGCGCGACGTCGGCGGACCCCACCTGGACCTGCGGCTGATCCAGGCCAACTACCTGCGCGAACCCCGGATCTCCTTCGCCACGTCCGCGCCCCGCACCGGTTTCCCCTCACCCTTCCTGCTCCAGGTCCCGGTCTCCTGGGGCCTGGGCCAGGTGGCCCTGTCGCGCCTGCTGGCCAGCGCCGAGCGCGCCCGGGCGGGACTCACCGAACTCTTCCCGGCCGCCTCGCCCACCCGCGACGCCGGGGTGAGGCTGTGGCGCACCCGGGCGCTGGCCCGGGCCCTGCGGGTGCGCGAGGAGGACGAGGACCTGGGCGACGTGGTCGCCGCGCTGCACGGCCGCTACCGGATCCACGCCGGGGAGGAGACGCTGACCGACCTGTCGCTGTACCGCTCGGTGCCGCCGCCCCCGCGCACCGAACCCGAACCGGCGGAGTTGGCCGCACCGTCCCCGCGGGCCGGGACCGAGGAGCGCCCGGCGGGCGAGTGCGGGACGTGGGAGTGCGGGACGGGGGAGGAGCGCACCGGCGCCGCGCGGTCCGGAGGGTGGCTGCGCTCGGGATGGGCGCGGGCCCGCCAGCGGCTGCGCCGCGAGCGCGGCTGACCGCCTCCCGGGGCCCGACCGCGACCGGGCAGATGGGGGAAGACATCGACCCGGAGAGCGGGCGGACCCCGCCGAGCGCCCCCGCATCCCGGGGATGACCGAGGGCGACGCGGCCGGTACTCAAGGTACCCGACGCCGGGTGTGCGACGGGCACGCCGCCTCGGCGACGTGCCCGTGACGTCCGTTCCCGCAGCTCGCGCGGTCCGGGTCCGCCTCGCACGGCCGGACCCCGCCGCTTCAGTGCCGCGCGGTCCCCGACCGCGGACCGGGCCTGGCCCGAGTCCGCCGCGTCACCGCGTCACCGCCGCGACCGCTCAGCCGACGGCGTCGATCGACTCCAGGAGCTTCTCGCGCAGGGCGTCGCTGACCGGGGCCGACCCGGTCTCCTCGGAGGCGGCCGACTGCCCCTCCGGGCTCACCACGTAGCGCAGGAAGGACTTGACCCGCTCGGCCTGGGCGTCGTCGGGGTAGTCCAGGCACACGACCTCGTAGCTGACCAGGACCAGCGGGTAGCTGCCCGCCTCGGTCGTGCCGTAGTCCAGGTCCAGCGCCAGGTCGTACTCGCTGGGGTTGTCCTCGCGCTGCGGGGACTCGGCGACCACCTGTGCGGCGGCCTCGGGGGAGATCTCCACGAACTCGCCGCCGACGCCGATGTCCACCGTGGACATGCCGTGCACGTGCGACATCTCCACGTAGCCGATGGACCCCTCGGCCCGCTCGACCGTGTCGGCGATACCGCTGTTGCCCTGCGCCGACTCGCGCGCGGTGAGCGGCCACTGCCCGCTCGGCTCGTGCGGCCAGGCGTCGGGCGCCGCGGCGCTGAGGTAGTTGGCGAAGTTCTCCGTGGTGCCCGAGTCGTCGGAGCGGTTGACCGGGGTGATCGCCATGTCCGGCAGGTCCGCGTCCGGGTTGTCCTCGGCGATCTCGGGGTCGTTCCAGCGCGTGATCTCCTGGTTGAAGATCTTGGCCAGCGTCTGCGGGCGCAGGTTCAGCGAGTCCACGCCCTCCAGGTTGAACACCACCGCGATCGGGATCACGTAGGCGGGCAGGTTGACCACGTCCGAGCCGCCGCACCGCTCCCTGGCGTCGGCGTTCTCGTCCGGGTCCATCGCCGCGTCGGTCCCGGCGAAGGCCACCGCGCCGTCGATGAACTGGCTGCGCCCGCCGCCCGAACCGATCGAGTTGTAGTAGACGCGCGCGTCGTCGCAGGCGGACTGGTAACCGGCGATCCAGGTCGTCATCGCGTTCTCCTGGGCGCTGGAGCCGGCACCCGACAGGCTGCCGGAGAAGCACTCCAGGCCCTCGGGAACCTCCGGCGCGGCGCTGTCCGGAACGGCCTGGTCGCTGCCGCAGGCGGTCACGGCCAGCAGCAGGCCGGCCAGCGCGGCCGACGCGGCCCCCCTGGAGGCCCCGCTGTGGCGCAGGACGCCGGTCTTGGTGCGCTTGTTGGACGGGAGCACGACTGCTTCTATCCCCTTCGTCGGTGTCGGTGGTCCTGGTCTGCGTTCACCGCCGCGCGTCCCCGAACGGGCGCGTCGTCGCTGGTGATGGAGCACCGCCGAAGAATTTAACCATCGGTGGACCACCACCCCCAAGGCGGCCCCGTGTGGCATGGCGCTCACGCGGACCGGCGTGCATGACACGCGGACGGTACGGGCACGGGTAGATGCGTGATGAGCACGCACGACACGTCCACCGCTCCGACGTCAACCTACCGCCTCCAACTGCGCCCCGGGTTCACCCTGGAGGACGCCGCGGACCTGCTCGACTACCTGGACCGCCTGGGAACCGGGGCGGTCTACCTGTCCCCCATGCTCGCCGCCGCGCCGGGCTCCCAGCACGGCTACGACGTGGTCGACCCCACCCGGGTCTCGCCCGAACTGGGCGGGGACGCCGCCCGCGAGGCCCTGGCCGCCAAGGCGCACGAGCTGGGCCTGGGCGTGGTCGCCGACATCGTCCCCAACCACATGTCCGTGGTGCGCGCCGACGCCAACCGCTGGTGGTGGGACGTCCTCGCCCACGGCCGGGACTCGGTGTACGCGCGCTGCTTCGACATCGACTTCGACGCCGGACCCCTGCTCATCCCCGTGCTGGGCGACGACGGCGACGGCGGACGGGCCGCCCTGGCCGACCTCGTCCTCGCCGACGGCTGCCTGGCCTACCACGACAAGCGCTACCCGCTCGCCCCGGGCACCCACGAACCCGGCGACTCCGTCGAGGCGGTGCACGAGCGTCAGCACTACCGGCTGGTGTCCTGGCGGCGCGGCGACGGCGAGCTCACCTACCGCCGGTTCTTCGACGTCAGCGAGCTGGCCGCCGTGCGGGTGGAGGACACGGGGGTCTTCGACGCCACCCACGCCGAGATCCTGCGCTGGGCCGAGCTCGGCCAGCTCGACGGTCTGCGGGTGGACCACGTGGACGGGCTCACCGACCCCGGCGGCTACCTGCGCCGCCTCGCCGAGCGCTTCGGCGGCTGGGTCGTGGTGGAGAAGATCCTCGCCCCCGGCGAGGACCTGCCGCAGTCCTGGCCGGTCGCCGGGACCACCGGGTACGACGCCCTGCGCGAGCTCTGCGGCGTGTTCGTCGACCCCTCCGGTGAGGCCGATCTCACCACCCTCGCCCTCGACCAGGGGGTGGAGGTGGACGTCGCCCGGGCCGACCTGCGCGCACGCCGCCACGCCGCCACCGAGCTGCTGCGCGCCGAGGTGCGGCGGATCGCCGCCCTGCTGCCGCCCCGGCCGGAACGGGGGCGGGAGACGCCCTCGCCCGAGGCGGTGCGCCGCCGCGAGGAGGCCGTGGCCGAGCTGCTGTGCGCCTTCGACGTGTACCGCTCCTACCTGCCCGAGGGCGAGCGCGACTGGGCCCGGGCTGTGGAGACCGCCATGGGGCACCGCCCCGACCTGGCCCACGACCTGGAGGCCCTCGACATGCGGGTGCGGCGCGACCCCCGGGGCGAGGCCGCGCGGCGCATCCAGCAGACCAGCGGGATGGTCGTGGCCATGGGCACCGAGAACACGGCCTTCTACCGCACCACCAGGTTCGTCGCCCTCAACGAGGTGGGCGGTGACCCCGCCGACTTCGCCGTCACGCCGCGCGAGTTCCACGACGGCGCGGCCCGCCGCGAGGCCGCCCGGCCGCACACCATGACCACCCTGTCCACGCACGACACCAAGCGCTCGGAGGACGTGCGCGCCCGCCTGGCCGCCCTGTCGGAGGTGGCCGAACCCTTCGCCGAGGCCGTGCGCCGCTGGACCGGGCGGTGCGCCCTGCCCGAACCCGCGCTCAACCTCCTGGGGTGGCAGACCCTGGTCGGCGCCTGGCCCATCGGGGAGGAGCGCCTGGCCGACTACCTGCTCAAGGCCGCCCGCGAGGCGCGGCTGGGCACCTCCTGGACCGAGCCGGACCCCGACTTCGAGGACCGCGTCCGCTCCTGGCCAGCGCGTGTGCTGGGCGACAGGGTCCTGCGCGGGGAGGTGGCCTCCGTGGTGGAGTCGGTGCGCGAGGCCGGGTGGAGCAACTCCCTTGGGCAGAAGGCCGTGCAGCTGCTGGGCCCGGGCGTCCCGGACCTGTACCAGGGCACCGAGCTGTGGGACCTGTCCCTGGTGGACCCCGACAACCGCAGGCCCGTGGACCACCAGGCCCGCGCGGACCTGCTGACCCGGATCGAGGACGGCTGGCGCCCGCCGGTGGACGCCACCGGCGCGGCCAAGCTCCACCTGGTCCGCACGTGCCTGCGCGCGCGCCGCGAGCTGCGCCCCCGGGGGTACCTGCCGCTCACCGCCTCCGGCCCGGCCCGGGACCACGCGCTGGCCTTCGCGCGGACCTCGGCCGGAGCCGACCGGCCCGACCTGGCGGTGATCGCCACCCGGCTGCCCGTCGGGCTGGCCGACGCGGGGGGCTGGGCGGACACGGTCGTGGCGCTGCCCTCGGGGCCGGGGACGTGGACCGACCGGCTCACGGGCCGGGCCGTGGTGTCCGACAGCCCCGACGGGCCCACCCTGGCGCACCTGGCCGGGGTCCTCGACCGGTACCCGGTGGCGGTCCTGACACGGGAGTGAGGAGCGCCGTCCTGAGGCGGGCCTCGCCGCACGGCGGCGTGGAGCGATCGGGGAGGCGCGTCGGAGGAGACCGGGGCGTCGCGCCGCTGCGCCCCGGCCCCTTCGGAGCGCGGGTAGGCTTGCCGCGATCATGGCGCGTACCGACACCCCACACACCACCGGCCCCAGGCTGCGCATGCCCGCGGCCGTCGCGGCGGCCCTGGCCTGCCCCTCCTGCGGACGCGGGCTCGACCCGGGCGAGCGCGGGCTCTCCTGCGGCGCGGGGCACAGCTTCAACGTGGCCAGGGAGGGGTACGCGAGCCTGCTCACCGGGGCCACGCCGCCCGGGACCGGCGACAGCCGGGAGATGGTCGCCGACCGCCTCCGGTTCCAGGAGGCCGGACACCACGACCCGATCTCCGCCGCGCTGGCCGCCGCCCTGGCCCGTGAGCTCACCGCGCCCGCCCCGCTGGTCGCCGACATCGGCGGCGGGACCGGGCACCACCTGACCCGGGTGCTGGAGGCCCTGCCCGACGCCGTGGGGCTGACCGCCGACGCCTCCAAGTTCGCCGCACGCAAGGCGGCCAGGGCGCACGAGCGCGGCGGCGCCGTGACCGCCGACGCCTGGCGGGGCCTGCCGCTGCGCGACGGCTCCGCGGACGCCCTGCTCAACGTGTTCGCGCCGCGCAACGCCGCCGAGTTCCACCGCGTCCTGCGCGCCGACGGGGTACTGCTGGTCCTCGTCCCCGCCGCCGACCACCTCGCCGAACTGCGCGGACCGCTGGGCCTGCTGGAGGTGGACCCGCGCAAGGACGAACGCCTCGCCGACTCGCTGCACGGCCACTTCGCCCCCGCCGGGGCCGAGGACCTGCGCTTCACCATGGACCTGGACCACGCCGACGCCGCGACCGTCGTCGGCATGGGGCCCAGCGCCCGCCACATCGACGCCGGGGACCTGCGCGCCCGCATCGCCGCCCTGCCCGAACCCGCGGCCGTCACGGCGTCGGTGCGCCTGCACCTCTACCGCCCGCTCCGCTGAGCGGGGCCCTCCCAGGAGAGTCCTGCCGGGTGCGAGCCCTCCCCGGGGCCGGGGGAGCGGCCGGTCAGGGGACGGTCGGTCGCAGGAGTTCCCTCCGGACCCGCCGTCAGGCGCGCGGCGGCCGAAACGGGCAGGTCCGGGCAACACCGGCAGCCGCGGATGGCGGGCGC
>NZ_QPFC01001309.1:0-3472 GCF_003427465.1 Nocardiopsis sp. TNDT3
CCACCCCCAGGTTCCCTCCCTCGCAGAAGTCCTTCTGCACGTCCACCACGATGAGCGCCCTCACAGCGGCACCCCTTTCCTTGTCGTCGGATCCGCCCGGGCCCGTGCACCACCGCCGGCCCGACCCGCGCTGACCACCGTGTCGGAGATCACCCGGACGGCCGTCCGCCGGTGCGCGTGCCCTCACGCACCATCCTCTAGTGGAACACCGTCGGCAGCGCGGCCTCACCGCGCGACATGCGCAGGGCCTCCTCGGGCAGTTCCGCCACCGCCGCCCGGTGCCGCTCCCGGGCCTCGTGCACGCTCTCGTGGCCCACCACCACGCCGTCGGCGACCAGGGGCCGCAGCAGCGGGCGCGTTCCCACCTGTGAGGACGGCGGGTGGGGGTAGATCTCCTCGGACACGGCCGTCCCCTTGTCGTCCAGCCGCCGCACCGCCCACTTGCGCCCGCCCCGGCTCGGCTTGCCCACCGAGCGCTTGGCCACCGGCTCCAGCGGGGCGTCCGCCTCCAGACCGCGCGCCCGCGCCACCAGCTTGTACACCAGGGACACCGTCGGCGCGCCCGAGCCGGTCACCAGGGAGGTGCCCACCCCGTAGCCGTCCACCGGCGCCACCGCCAGGGCCTGGATGGAGTGCTCGTCCAGGTCCCCGGTCACCACGATGCGGGTGTCCGTCGCGCCCAGGGAGTCCAGCTGCGCCCGCACGCGCCCGGCGTGGGCGGCCAGGTCGCCCGAGTCGATCCGCACCGCGCCCAGCCCGGGGCCGGCCAGCTCCACGGCGGTGCGCACCGCGCGCTCCACGTCGTAGGTGTCCACCAGCAGCGTCGTCCCCTCGCCCAGGGACTCCAGCTGCGCCTTGAACGCGTGCCGCTCGCTGTCGTGCAGCAGCGTGAACGCGTGCGCCGCCGTCCCGCCGGTCGGCACGCCGTGGGAGCGCCCGGCCTCCAGGTTGGAGGAGGTGGAGAACCCCGCGACGTAGGCGGCGCGGGCCGCGGCGACCGCGGACCGCTCGTGCGTGCGCCGCGAGCCCATCTCGATCAGCGGCCGACCGCCCGCCGCCACCGCCATCCGCGTCGCGGCCGAGGCGATCGCGCTGTCGTGGTTGTACACCGACAGGGCCAGCGTCTCCAGGAGCACGGCCTCGGCGAAGGAGGCCTCCACCACCAGGATCGGCGAGCCGGGGAAGTACGCCTCGCCCTCGCCGTAGCCCCACACGTTGCCCGAGAACCGGTAGTCGGCCAGCCACTCCACGGTGCGCTCGTCCACGACCCCGTTGTCCGACAGGAAGTCGAGTTCCTCCGTGCCGAAGCGGAACCGCTCCAGCAGTTCCAGGAAGCGGCCCGTTCCGGCCACGACCCCGTACCTGCGTCCCTCCGGCAGCCGCCGGGCGAACATCTCGAACACCGAGTGGCGGGCTGCGGCGCCGCTGTGCAGCGCCCCCTGGAGCATCGTCAGTTCGTAGTGGTCGGTGAGCAGCGCGCTGCTGCTGTCCTCGCTCATGCGCACGAGCCTAATCTGTGCCGGGTGGGACGGAGGAGGTCGCCCCCACCAGCACCGGGCCGCCGTAGCCTCGGCGTTCGCCAACAATACCCATTTGGTTGGTAGGGAACCGGATGTAGGTACTCTGGGGAGCATGCTGAGGATTGATCGCGCGATCTACGACAGGATCGTCGCACACGCCCGCCGCGACCACCCGGACGAGGCGTGCGGCGTCGTGGCCGGACCCGAGGGCTCCGACAGCCCCGAACGCCTCGTCGAGATGGTCAACGCCGAACGGTCGCCGACCTTCTACCGGTTCGACTCCCTCGAACAGCTCAAGGTCTGGCGGGAGATGGACGACCGCGACGAGGAACCCGTCGTGATCTACCACTCCCACACCGCGACCGAGGCCTACCCCTCGCGCACCGACGTCTCCTACGCGTCCGAGCCGGGCGCCCACTACGTGCTCGTGTCCACGCGCGAGCCCGACACCGTCGAGTTCCGCTCCTACCGGATCATCGACGGCCAGGTCACCGAGGAACCGGTGGAGGTCACCGGTCCCGGCGACGGCGCCGCGACCGCCCCGTAGGTTCCACACCACAACGGGCGTCGCCCAGGAATGGGCACCGCGCGCCCCCTGTTGGCAATGAACGCACACCAACGACCGCTAACGGAGAAACCCTCATGGCCATCGAGGTCCGCATCCCGACCATCCTGCGCAACCTGACCGGCGACGCCAAGGTCGTCGAGGGGTCCGGCGACACCCTCGGCGAGCTGTTCGCCGACCTGGACAGCCGACACCCCGGCATCGCCGGGCGCCTGGTGGACGATGGCAAGCTGCGCCGCTTCATCAACGTCTACCTCAACGACGAGGACGTGCGCTTCGTCGGGGGTCTGGAGGCCAAGCTCTCCGACGGCGACAACGTGACGATCCTGCCGGCCGTGGCCGGCGGAAGCCGCTAGGCCGCACATGCGCTACGACTCCCTGCTCGACTCCCTCGGCGGCACGCCGCTCGTCGGCCTGCCCCGGCTCTCGCCCTCGCCGCAGGTCCGGCTCTGGGCGAAACTGGAGGACCGCAACCCCACCGGCTCGATCAAGGACCGCGCCGCGTTCTTCATGATCGAACAGGCCGAGAAGGACGGGCTGCTCTCCCCGGGGTGCACCATCCTGGAGCCGACGTCGGGGAACACCGGCATCTCGCTGGCCATGGTCGCCAAGCTGCGCGGCTACCGCATGGTCTGCGTCATGCCGGAGAACACCTCCGCCGAGCGCAAGCAGCTGCTGGCCATGTGGGGTGCCGAGGTCCACTTCTCCGACGCCGCGGGCGGCTCCAACGAGGCCGTCCGCGTCGCCAAGGAGATGGCCGCGGCCCACCCCGACTGGGTGATGCTGTACCAGTACGGCAACCCGGCCAACGCCCGGGCCCACTACGAGACCACCGGACCCGAGATCCTCGCCGACCTGCCGGGGATCACCCACTTCGTGGCGGGGCTGGGCACCACCGGCACCCTCATGGGCGTGGGCCGCTACCTGCGCGAACACCGGCCCGGTGTGCAGATCGTGGCGGCCGAGCCCCGGTACGGCGAGCTGGTGTACGGGCTGCGCAACCTCGACGAGGGGTTCGTGCCCGAGCTCTACGACGAGTCGGTGCTCACCACCCGCTTCTCCGTGCCCTCCGAAGCCGCCCTCAGGCGGACCCGGGAACTCCTGGACAAGGAGGGCATCTTCGCGGGCGTCTCCACCGGCGGCGCCCTGCACGCCGCGCTGGGCATGGCCCGCAAGGCCGAGAAGGCGGGGGAGAGCGCCGACATCGCGTTCGTCATCGCCGACGCCGGGTGGAAGTACCTGTCCACCGGCGCCTACGAGGGCACGCTGGAGGAGGCCGAGGAGCGCCTCGACGGCCAGCTCTGGGCCTAGGCTCCAGGGTCTGCACGACCCGCCCGGCACCCGCCTCGACCCCTCCGGAAGCGGCGGCCCGGGCCCGGGGGGGGGG
>NZ_QPFC01001310.1:0-1377 GCF_003427465.1 Nocardiopsis sp. TNDT3
GGTCCAGTGTCTGCGGCGCTGGAAGGGCAGGTCCACCATGCTGACCGGGGCGCCCTCGTCGACGACCCCCTCCAGCACCAGGTGGGCGTTGGTGCCGCTGATGCCGAAGGAGGACACGGCGGCGCGCCGGGGACGACCGGTGTCGGGCCAGGGCTCGTTCTCCCGGAGCAGGCGCACCCCGGCGTCCTCCCAGTCCACCTGCGTGGTGGGAACGTCGGCGTGCAGGGTCCGGGGCAGCCGTCCGTGGCGCAGGGCCTGCACGGTCTTGATCACCCCGGCGACACCGGCCGCGGCCTGGGCGTGCCCGATGTTGGACTTGAGCGAGCCCAGGCGCAGCGGTTCCCCGTCCCGGTCCCGGCCGTACACCGCGATGAGCGCCTTGGCCTCGATGGGGTCGCCCAGACGCGTGCCGGTGCCGTGCGCCTCGACCGCGTCCACCTCGCCCGGCTCCAGTCCGGCGTCGGCCAGGGCGCTGCGGATCAGCCGCTGCTGGGCCTGCGGGTTGGGCGCGGTGAGCCCGTTGCTGGCGCCGTCGGAGTTGACCGCGCCGCCCCGGATCAGGGCCAGGACGGGGCGTCCGGCCCGGCGGGCCCGGGAGGCGCGCTCCAGCAGCAGTACTCCGGCGCCCTCGGCCCAGGCCGTGCCGTCGGCGCCCTCCCCGAAGGCACGGCAGCGGCCGTCGGCGGACAGCCCCCGCTGGGCGGCGAACTCCAGGAGCATGCCGGGCGTGGCCATGACGGTCGCTCCCCCGGCCAGTGCCATGGCGCACTCGCCCCGGCGGATGGCCTCGGCGGCCTGGTGGACGGCGACCAGGGAGGAGGAGCAGGCGGTGTCGATGGTCATGGCCGGGCCGTTGAGCCCCAGCACGTAGGCGATGCGGCCCGAGGCCACACTCAGGGTGGACCCGGTGAGGCGGTACCCGCCGTCGTTGCCGCGCACGGGGTCGGCCAGGCGCGGACCGTAGTCACTGGGCATGGCCCCCACGAAGACGCCCACGTTCTCCGCGCGCAGGGCCTCGTCGGACAGCCCGGCGCGCCGGACCGCCTCCCAGGAGGTCTCCAGCAGCAGCCGCTGCTGGGGGTCCATGGCGTCGGCCTCGCGCGGGGAGATACCGAAGAAGTCGGCGTCGAAGAGGTCGGCGTCGTACAGGAAGCCGCCCCGACGGGTGTAGGTGCGCCCGGGCGCGCCCGGCTCGGGGTCGTAGAGGGAGTCCAGGTCCCAGAATCGGTTGTCGGGCAGATCGCCCGTGGCGTCCACGCCGTCCTCGACCAGGCGCCACAGCTGCTCGGGCGAGGAGACGCCTCCCGGCAGGCGACAGGCCATCGCGGTGATGGCGACGGGGTCGTCCTCGTCGGCGGGCCGGGCCGGTGCGGGGGC
>NZ_QPFC01001311.1:0-4537 GCF_003427465.1 Nocardiopsis sp. TNDT3
CGCGGGTACTCGGGGCGGGGCGGGGTGGCGGGCCCGTCCCCGCGCTGTGAGCGCTGGTGCGTCGGCACGGAGGTGTTCTCCTTCTCACGGCGTCGTCCTGTGACTGGCATCACGCCACATGTCAGCACATTTTTACATCGATGTAAATACCTCGATCCGAAGGTCAGGAGGCTCCCGAGGCCGCCGGGAGGGCGGCGGTGGAACGCGGGCTAGGATGGCGCTGATCGGGGGTGGACGTGGGCACGAGGCCGCGTATCAAGGACGTCGCGCGTCAGGCCGGGGTCTCGGAGAAAACCGTTTCCAACGTTATTAACGACCATCCGCACGTCCGGCCCGCCACGCGCGCCGCCGTGGAGGCGGCCATCGACGCGCTGGGCTACCGGGTCAACCTGGCCGGACGCCACCTGCGCCGCGGCCGGACCGGCGTGATCGCGCTGGTCGTGCCCGAACTCGACCTGGGCTACTTCGCCGAACTCGCCGACCTGGTCATCCGCGAGGCCGAGCGCCTCTCGCGCACCGTCCTGGTCCACCAGAGCGAGGCCCGCCGCGAGCGCGAGGAGTCCGCGCTGGAGGGGTTCGGCGCCGACTTCGTGGACGGGGTCATCCTCAGCCCGCTCGCCATGGACGACGCCGCCCTGCGCACGCACCCCTCCCGGCTGCCGGTGGTGCTCCTGGGCGAGCTGCCCCGCACGGTCCGGCACGGCCACGTCGCCATCGACAACGTGGCCGCAGCCCGGGAGGCGACCGAGCACCTGCTCGACGGCGGGCGCACCCGGATCGCGGTGGTGGGCGGTCGGCCGCCGGGCCCCTCCGGCACGGCCGAGCTGCGCACCCGCGGTTACCGCGAGGCCCTGGAGGCGCGGGGGAGGAGCTACGACCCCGAGCTGGTGCGACCGGCCGGGCACTTCCACTGGAGGGACGGGGCGGAGCTGGCCGCCGAACTCGTCGCCGGACCCAGGCCGCCCGACGCGCTGCTGTGCATGAACGACCTGCTGGCGCTGGGGGCGATGCGCGCGCTGCACGACGCAGGGGTGCGGGTCCCCCGGGACGTGGCGGTGGTGGGGTTCGACGACATCGCCCCCGGGCGCTACTCCGTGCCGAGCCTGACCACCGTCGCCCCGGACAAGCCGGGCCTGGCCAGGGAGGCGGTGCGGCTGCTGCTGGAGGAGGTGGAGGCCCGTCGCGGCGCTCCGGACGCGGAGTCCGGGGCCGGGGCCGACCGGGCCTCGGCCAAGGTCGTCGTCGGCCACACCCTCCTGGTGAGGGAGAGCAGCGCCAGCGTGCTCTGAGGCCCGTCCTCCTCGGAGAGACCGGGGCCACCAGACGCGCAAGCCGCTTTACGGAAATGCATGGAAATGGTCTGGTTTTCTGTTCATGCTTGCGTAGGCGAATGAGAATGGACCCCACGACATGTCTGCGGTGGTGGGGCCCGTCGCCGTGTCACTCTTCCTGTTCGTTCGCACGCCTCCACTCGCTTCGGCGGGGGAGTGGTGGTGCTATCTGTTTGGCGGTTTTGTTCCATTCGGGCAGTTCGGGTGGGGTCGAGGTTCCCGCATGGGTGCGGATGAGGTCGTCCACGACCAGCCCGGCGAAGACGCGTGGGTGCGTCCTGTAGTCGCCCTTGCCGTCCAGCCATCGGTAGAGGCCGTGTTCGGTGACGGTGACCTGCGCGTACCCGAGATAGGGGCAGCAGGTCAGAGTGGGTACCGGGTCCAGGCTGAACCAGTGGGGCTTGTCGCTGATCTGCGAAGGCAGCCCGCGTGCGGTGAGTTCTTCCTGGAGGTGCTGTAGCTGTTCGTTCGCATCCATACACCAACGATGTGGCTGAACAGCGGTTTTGCACAGCTACTAATATCTAACTGAAAAGCAATGGGTCAGTGCGTAAGTTTGTGTATATCCTCAACATGTGGCTGAGAATGACTTCACATCCTTGCTGTTCAAACTCCGCGAATTGTCCGGTTTGATGCAGAGTGAACTCGCCGAACGTGTTGAGTCCTCTGCTGCCTCGGTGTCCCGTTGGGAGACCGGCGTCATCACTCCTAAGAGAGCGAAGGTCGAACAGCTCGACCGTGTTCTCAACGGACGTGGCCGGTTGGTGCGTGCCTGGGAGCAGGTTGCGACCGGTTTGCAGATCCCGCCGTGGATGAGGTCGGCCGGAGCGCTGGAGGAGAAAGCCGTGTCGATCTCGGTCGTCACGGTCTCCAATCTCGTTCCGGGACTGGTGCAGTCCGCGGAGTACGCGCGACTGGTGTTCCGCGCGGGACATCCGACGGCACCGAAGAACCAGATCGAACGCCTGGCACAACTGCGGGTGTCACGCTACGAGTCGCTGATCAGGAAGAACGACCCGTTCGTGACGGTGGTCTTCCCACTGGCCGCGCTGAGGGGAGTGCCCGACCACGTCAGGGTCGATCAGATCCAGAATCTGCTACGGCACACTGAGAGAGGGCGCTTGGTCGTGCACCTCATTCCTGACAACACCCCGATCCTGGCCGTCGCGACACCCATTCAGGTGTATCGGCTCTTGGATGGGAGGAAGGTTGCCGCTTCCGATCACGCAAACGGTAACCACGTGTACGAAACCGCTGATGAGACTGACAAGATAGAGGGGATCGTGACGCACGTGATCGGTCGTTGCTTCCCTGTGGACGACACGGCCCGGCTGCTGGAGGAGTTGTTGTGAGCGAGTGGTTCAAGTCCTCGTACTCGGAGAACGCAGCTCACTGTGTGGAACTGCGTCACCGGCGGGACCGCGTACAGGTACGCGACACCCAGAACCAGGAAGCGGCCACCCTGGCCTTTCCCGCTGCCGAGTGGGCCGCCCTGCTCCGCTGCGAACGCCCCGCCTCCTCGCGCTGACACCCCGCTCAACCGGTTCCCCGTTCGGGGGAGCGGGGGCGCTCACGACAGCGCGACGTAGACGGTGTTGGACGCGTCGTGGTCCTGCTGGGGGTTGGGGAAGTCCACGACCTCCGCGCGGGCCGTGGTGAAGACCTCCGCCAGCAGCTCGGTGAACTCCTCGTCCGGCGCGTCGTTGGACCACAGCGCGAAGACGCCGCCCGGCGCGAGCAGGCGCTCGCGCAGGCGGCGCAGCCCCTCGGCCGTGTACAGACCGGCGTGACTCGGGTGGAGCAGGTGGCGCGGAGAGTGGTCGATGTCCACGATCACCGCGTGGAACGGCTCCGCGCCCAGGTCGGGGGCGGGCCCCGTCCCGGCGCCGACCGAGGCGAAGAAGTCCCCGTGCTCCAGGCGGCAGCGGGAGTCGGAGACCAGCGCCGCACCCGAGGGGATCAGTCCCTCGCGGTGCCAGTCGATGACCTCGCCCAGCGCCTCCACCACGACCAGGGAGCCCACGCGCGGATCCTCCAGCACCGTGTGCGCGGTGTAGCCCAGGCCCAGACCGCCCACGGCGACGCGCAGGCTGTTCGCCGAGTCTGCCCCACCCGTCTCATCCGCCCCGTCCAGTTCGGCCAGGGCCAACCGGGCCAGTTCGACCTCGGCCGCGGTGAACAGGCTCGACATCAGGAAGTCGTCGTCGAGTTTGATCTCGTAGACCTCCTTGCGGAAAAGGGGGTCGTGGCGGCGCCGGAGGCTGAGCTCCCCCATCGGGGTCGCCCGCCAGTCCAGTTCCTGAAAACGGGCGCTCATCTGTTCTCCTGCTCGTCGTGGTCCCCGGGTCCCCTTCGTACCACGTACCAGCGGGGTGCCGGGCGGCGTTCGGGACCAGTCGGTGGAAGCCCGGGCCCGGCGGGTCAGGGCCCCGTCGTGGTCCGGGCGGTGAGGCCGTCCAGCACCACCTCACCCGCGTAGGCCCGGCTCGGATCCTCCTCCAGCAGGTACACCCGCGAGACCGTGACCGGGTGCCCGACGTCCTCGGGCACCTCCAGGCGCACGTCGCGCCAGCCCTCCCAGTCCACGGCGGGGCCCTCCAGGGAGTGGCCGACACCGTGCGCGTCGGTGAGGCTGAGCATGAGACGGGCGCCGTTGCCGTCGCCGCGCACGCCCACCGTGAACGCGAAGGCCTGGCGGTCCAGGGCGAGCGGCTCGGGCGGGTGGGCGGAGGCGGTCCGGGTGCGGATGTCGCGGGTGAAGTCGTAGGCCAGGGCCAGACCGGGGCCGTCGCGCCCGGCCACGGGGCGCACCTCTGCCCCGCCGCGCGCGGACCGCGCCGTCCACTCCCGCGCGTCCTCGAAGTCCGCCAGGGGAGTCGTCCGCGTACCGATGGAGAACGGTATCCGCGTGCTCACCCCGCCCGCGGTCACCGTGAGGACGCCCGTCCCCTCCCCGGCGCGCGGCCGCACCTCGAAGCCTCCGTCGCCCCGGTCCACGACCTCGACCAGGTCGGGGACGGCCTCGACCCGTGCGTCGACCGGTTCGACGGGCGCCCGCCGCCCGTCCTCGGTGGCCCCGGTGAGCACGAAGGAGGCGGTGTCCTCGGCGGAGGCCATGCCCAGGCGCCGGGGTGCGGCGAGGAGCGTGTCCGGGGCGGGCAGCACCTCCAGGTCGACGGTGTCGCGGACCCGGCCCGCCCCGGACA
>NZ_QPFC01001312.1:0-2060 GCF_003427465.1 Nocardiopsis sp. TNDT3
GGCCCGCGACCGGTAGCGGTCGCGGGCCCCTGCCGCGTGTCCTGGGGGGAGAGCGTGGGCCCCGCCCCGTCCGTTGCTCAGGCGACGGGGGAGAGGGAGGAGTAGCCCCCGGCGATGTCGATCCCGTTCCGCGCGGCGATCTCGACCAGGTCCTCGACCTCGCCCGCCTGCGCGCTGGCCAGGTCGTCGTCGCCGAGCGCGTGGGCGCGGCGCAGCGCGGTGATCGAGTCGTGGATGCGCACGTGAAGGGTGAGCGCGAACTCGCGCATGGGGCCTCTCCTCGGGGTTGGCGGCGCTGCCGGGGAGGGAGGACCTGACGGCTCTCCCCCGGGGGGCGTCTCCTTGTGTACCCGGCGAGGGTGAGAGCAGGGTTGGAGGGGGACAAGGATCGGCAAGGGGAGGGTCAGTTCCCGGCGGTGGGAACGCGGCCGCCCGCCGCGCGGCGGCGCGGCGGGCGGGTCACGGGTGCGGGGCGCGGTCTAGTGGTTGACCCAGACGTACCAGTCGCCCGACACGTGTTCGTAGATCCTGGAGCCCTGCCCGGGGACGAAGACGCCCTCGGGAATCGGCTCGGTGCTGTGCGCCAGACCCGAGGGGCTGAACAGCCCCGAACCCTCCACCGCGTAGTGGGTGACACCCTCGTACGCCGAGACGCTGCGCAGCGAGTACAGCCCCACCCGTTCGCCGTTGAGCGGGATGGAGGTGCGGCCGTCGGTGTCCTCGCGCAGCGAGAGCAGCTGGTCGGAGGAGGCGCTGATCCGGCTCTGGAGCGGGGCGTCGGCCACGGCCAGGCCGATCGCGGCGGCGGCGATCACCGGTGCGGACACCCAGCGCAGCCAGTAGTAGCGGATCATCGGCCGGGCCACCGCCAGGGCGATGCCCAGGCGCAGCGCGCCCATCCCGGCGAGCAGCAGACCGCCCACCAGGCCGATGAAGAACGTGGGCAGGTGCCCGCCGGGGACGCTGTCCTCGAAGAGCAGGACCAGGCCGACCACGCCGCAGGCGGGGATGTAGAGCCGCCCGGGTGGACGGGAGGCCCAGCTGATCAGTCGCTGGCCGAGCGTCGGCTTCTCCGCGATCTCGATCAGCTTGGCCAGGGACCTGTCAGGGGTCGGGCCGGAAGCTGCGGCGGACATGGCGTTCCCTCCACCGAATCCGTGTCATGGGGACGCGGACCCGCAGCGAACGGGAAGAAGGGGCCGCAGGGGGCCGCGTCACAGTCGATACGGCCGCCGAAGCACGGCCTGCTCCACAGGATAGAGCAGTGGCGGGGCGTGTTCGGGGAGACGCGAGGAAACGCCGCCGTCCTTCCCTCGGGTCGCGGACGGGTGACGGCGGTGTTTCCGGTGTCGCACGCCGACGCGCGGTGAGAGGACGAGGTGGTCCCATGACCAGCGTCCGCCGCTCACGGCCATCAGTACGCACACCGCCGTGACCAGCGACGTCGTTCCCCACGAGGAGAGGGGCGCCAGGCCGGGCGATCCCGCCGTGAGGGCGCCGAGCACGGCCGCGACGGCGAGCAGGGGGCCGGTCAGCCATGTGAGCAGGCCCACGGCGAAGGCGATCGAGAGCGCGACGAGCAGGGCGGGCAGCGTCCCGGCCACCGGGGACAGTACGCCCAGTCCGACGGCGTCCAGGTGTGCGGCGACCGCGGCCTCCCGGCCGCGCAGCGCGAGCCCGTACTCGGTGAACATCCACCCGACGCCCACCCGGACGAGGGCGGCGACGACGTCGTAGAGGCGTCCCCGGGAGATCCGTGGCCGCGGGTACGGCCTGGCGCGCTGCATGTCCGCTCCTCCCGGGCGTCCGGCGGTCCTGACAAGCGGAAACTACACAAAGTCATGGGCTTTGGCCTGCCGTGGTGACCGGCGAGTCGCGCGAAAGGGCGCGCGGGGGACCGCCTCGTCCGGATCGGGGCCCGGGCGCGCGGGCCGGGGTCTGCCGCACCCCGGGTCCCGCACGGCGTCCGCGCCGCACGCCCTAAGGTGGACACCGTGCCGACCACATCCACTCCCTCCCCGCCGCCCGCCGCACCCACCTACGAGCTGGAGGACGAGCTC
>NZ_QPFC01001313.1:0-4408 GCF_003427465.1 Nocardiopsis sp. TNDT3
GGGGACGGGAACCGCGGCCCCGCCCCCTCCCCCGGCTCAGCTCGCCTGGATCTCCCCGCCGGTCGGGGCCAGGGTCTCGCCGGTGTAGTACGACGACAGCCGTTCGCTGGCGAAGAAGACGTAGGAGGGCGCGATCTCGTCCGGGTCCGCGGCCCGTCCCATGGGCGACTGCTTGCCGAAGCCCTCCGCGCCCTTCTCCCCGAGCGTGGAGGGGATGAGCGGCGTCCACACCGGACCGGGGGCCACGCAGTTGACCCGGATGCCCCGGTCCATGAGCGTCTGCGCCAGCGAGTGCGACAGGTTCATCACCGCGGCCTTGCTGGACGCGTAGTCGATCAGCGACTTGTTGCCGCGCAGGCCGTTGATGGACCCCGTGATGATGATCGAACCGCCCTCGGGGATGTGCTCCAGCGCCTCGCGGACGGTCCAGAACACCCCCATCACGTTGACGTCGAACGTGCGGCGCAGCTGCTCGGTGCTCAGGTCGGTGAAGTCGTCCACCGGCGCCTGGGTCGCGGCGTGCTCGACCAGGATGTCGATCCCGCCCAGCTCCTCGACCGCGCGGTTCACCAGGTGGGCGCAGAAGGACTCGTCGGCCAGGTCGCCTCGTACGCCCACCGCCTTGCGCCCCTGCTCCTGGACCAGCCCCACCGTGTGCTGGGCGTCGGCGTCCTCGCTGAGGTAGCCGAAGACGATGTCGGCCCCCTCCTTGGCGAAGGCCACGGCGACGGCGCGGCCGATCCCGGAGTCGGCCCCGGTGATCAGCGCCCGCTTCCCCTTCAGCAGGCCGCGGCCCTCGTAGCCGCGCATCTCGTCCCTGGGCTGCGGATCCATCGGCTCGGTCCGGCCGGGGTAGGGCTGGCTCTGCGCCGGAGGCGAAGTCTCGGACATGGTCGTCTCCCCCTGTCGTTTCGGTTCCGCGGGCCCGGCCCGGAATCCGTCCGGGGCGTCCCGCGCTGTGCGCCCGGGCGTGCCCGGGCGGTCCTTCCGCGTGCCCGCCCCTACCCCGTTCGCCCCCGCTGACTCGGGCCCGGCGCGGGTCGTCCCGGCCCGGACGGCACCGCGGTGAACGCCGCTCCAAAAGGCGGTCAACGACGTTTGCCCCGAACGGGCGTCGGTCAGGTGGAACCGGGGGGAGACCCCGGCACGTGGTACCCGCAGATCGACGGAGGCCTGCTGTGAGCACTGAAGGACGTGGGGGAAGCGAGGGGCGCGACGCCAAGGACCGCCAGCTCGACGCGGTCAGGACCGACTCCGACCAGCCCCTGACCACCGAGACCGGCGTCCGGATGGGCGACACCGACAACTCGCTCCGGGCCGGGGCGCGCGGCCCCACACTGCTGGAGGACTTCCACGCCCGGGAGAAGATCACCCACTTCGACCACGAGCGGATCCCCGAACGGGTGGTGCACGCGCGCGGCGCGGGCGCCTACGGCCACTTCCGCCCCTACGAGGGGCTCTCCGAGCTGACCGCGGCCCACTTCCTGAGCGGCCCCGACGTCACCACGCCGGTCTTCGTCCGCTTCTCCACGGTCGCCGGGTCGCGCGGATCCGCCGACACGGTGCGCGACGTGCGCGGGTTCGCGGTGAAGTTCTACACCGAGGAGGGCAACTACGACCTCGTCGGCAACAACATGCCGGTCTTCTTCATCCAGGACGGCGTCAAGTTCCCCGACTTCGTCCACGCGGTCAAGCCCGAGCCCCACAACGAAATCCCCCAGGCGCAGTCCGCGCACGACACCCTCTGGGACTTCGTGGGCCTGCAGCCCGAGACCACGCACATGATGATGTGGCTGATGTCGGACCGGGCGATCCCGCGCAGCTACCGGACGATGCAGGGCTTCGGGGTCCACACGTTCCGGTTCGTCAGCGCCGAGGGCCGCGGCACCTTCGTCAAGTTCCACTGGAGGCCCCTGCTCGGCACGCACTCGCTGGTCTGGGACGAGGCGCAGCGCGTCCAGGGCAAGGACCCCGACTTCAACCGGCGCGACCTGTGGGAGGCCATCGAACGCGGCCAGTACCCCGAGTGGGAGCTGGGCGTGCAGCTGGTGCCGGAGGAGGACGAGCACGCCTTCGACTTCGACCTGCTGGACGCCACCAAGATCATCCCCGAGGAGCAGGTCCCGGTCCGGCCGATCGGAAAGCTGACCCTGAACCGGAACCCGGACAACTTCTTCGCGGAGACGGAGCAGGTGGCCTTCCACACCGCCAACGTGGTCCCGGGCATCGACTTCACCAACGATCCGCTGCTCCAGGCCCGCAACTTCTCCTACCTGGACACCCAGCTGCTGCGCCTCGGCGGCTCCAACTTCCAGCAGATCCCGATCAACCGTCCGGTGGCCCCGGTGAGCAACAACCAGCGGGACGGCTTCGCCCAGCACCGCGTGCACCGGGGCGGGACCTCCTACCACCCCAACAGCCTGGGCGGCGGCTGCCCGGCCCTGGCGCACGGGGAGGGCGTCTACCGCCACTACACGGAGAAGGTCGAGGGCGACAAGATCCGGGTGCGCAGCGAGAGCTTCGCCGACCACTACTCCCAGGCCACGCTCTTCTACAACAGCCTCGCCGACTGGGAGCGCGAGCACGTGGTGGAGGCCTTCCGCTTCGAGCTGGGCAAGTGCGAGGAGCTGGAGGTGCGCCAGCGGGTGGTGGCCAACCTCAACCACGTGGACCACGGGCTGTCCGTCCGGGTCGCGGAGGGGATCGGCGTCGAGCCGCCGGAGCGGGAGGCCACGCCCAACCACGGCCGCTCCTCGCCCGCCCTGAGCCAGCTCAACACGGCGTTCGGCTCCGTCGTCGGCCGCAAGGTGGCCGTCCTGGTCGCGGACGGCGTGGACGAGGCCGCCGTCGACGCGTTCCGCGAGCCCCTGATCGGGGCCGGTGCCGTGGTCGAACTCCTCGCGGCCGCCGACGGCGCGGTCCGCACCTCGCGGGGCGGCGTCGTGACCGTCGACCGGGCCTACCCGACCGTCTCCTCGGTGCTCTACGACGCGGTCGTGGTGACCGGCGGTCCCGACGCCGCACGGACGCTGGCGGGCGACGGGCTCGCGCGGCACTTCGTGCTGGAGGCGTACAAGCACCACAAGCCGGTGGCCGCGGTCGGCGCGGGGACGGAGCTGCTCGCCCCGCCGCTGCCGGAGGAGCTGACCGGGCCCGTGGACGCCCTGCGGGTGGAACTGGGCGTGGTCGCCTCGCCGGACGCGGGTGAGGACGGCGTCGCCGAGTTCACGAGGCTGCTGGGCGGGCACCGGTTCTGGGACCGGCCGACGGCGTCCGTGCCCGCCTGACGGCGGGGGAGCGACTGACACGTAGCGAAGACGGAGTGAAGGGAGAACAGACGCGATGAAGGTGGGCTACAAGCTCTTCGCCGAGGGTTTCGGCCCCCGCGAGATCGTGGAGCAGGCGGTCCGCGCCGAACAGGCCGGGTTCGACTTCGTGGAGATCAGCGACCACTTCCACCCGTGGCTGTACAGCCACGGCCACTCCGGGTTCGTGTGGTCGATGCTCGCCGCCATCGCCGAACGCACCGACAGCGTCGAGCTGGCCACCGGTGTCACCTGCCCGATCCTGCGGGTGCACCCGGCGATCGTCGCGCAGGCGGCGGCCACCACGGCCATCCTGTCCGAGGGGCGGTTCACGCTCGGACTGGGGTCGGGGGAGCGCCTCAACGAGCACGTGGTGGGCCAGGGGTGGCCCAACGCCACCCGGCGCCACGAGATGCTGCGCGAGGCGATCCAGATCATCCGCCTGCTGTGGTCGGGCGGCTACCACTCCTACGACGGCAAATACCTGACCCTGGAGGACGCCCGGGTCTTCGACCTGCCCGAGGAGGCGCCGCCGATCGTCGTGGCCGCGGGCGGCGAGGAGGCCGCCCTGCTGGCCGCCGAGTCGGGTGACGGACTGTTCTGCACCGAGCCGAGCAAGGCGCTCAACCGGGTCTACGAGGACAACGGCGGCTCCGGCCCCCGCTACGCCGAGGTGCCGCTGGCGTGGGCGACCAACGAGGGCGACGCCCTGGAGTCGGCGCGCGAGCTGTTCCGCTTCGCGCTCACCGGGTGGAAGGTGCAGGCCGAACTGCCCAACCCGGTGAACTTCGAGGCGGCCACCGCCCTGATCGGCAGGGACGCGATGCGCGACGTCTTCGCGTACGGGCCGGACCCGGACCGGCACCTGGAGGTGGTGCGGGAGTTCGCCTCCGCGGGGTTCGACCACCTGTGCCTGATCAACGCCGGACCCGACCCGGAGGGGTTCTTCGGCTTCTTCGAGCGGGAGCTGGCCGGACCGATCCGGGCGATGGGCGCCGGTTAGCCCCGGCGGTGCCCGCTGGACGGGCGCCGTCCGGGGCCGGGCCCCTCACACGGACCGGGCGTACCCGCGGAGGGAGTCGTGGACGAACACGGCTCCCTCC
>NZ_QPFC01000152.1:0-3587 GCF_003427465.1 Nocardiopsis sp. TNDT3
GAGGGCGCACAGCCCTCCCCCCGCTCGTGTCACGCGTGCGCGCCACCCGCCGACCAGGAGGTCCCGTGTCCCCGTCCAACCCCTTCTCCCCCGAGGTCGTCGCCGCCGTCACCGCCCACATGAACGGCGACCACCCCGAGGACACCCTGCTCATCTGCCGCGCGCTGGGCGGCCAGCCCGAGGCCACCGCCGCGCGCATGACGGGCCTGGACGGCGACGGCGGCGACTACGCGGTCACCGTGGACGGAACCGAGCACGCCGTGCGCGTGCCGTGGGCGCGACCGCTCACCGAACGCGCCCAGATCCGCGCCGAGGTCGTGCGCATGTACCAGGAGTCCTGCGACAGGCTCGGCGTGACCCCGCGCGGACGGCACTGAGCACCACGGGCGGCACCGGGCCCTCGTGCCGCAGGGACGCACGGCCGACCGCGAGCAGCCGACCGGCCGCCTGGAACCGGGCCCTCATGCCACGGAGGACGGGGCCGAACAGGCGGTCCCGCACGGCGGAGCGGGACCGGCGCGCGGTGGCCCGCGCGGACGGCGCCGAGGCGCGCGCAGCGCCGCGGCACCGGTCTTCCCGCCCCGGAGCGCACCGTCTGCGCGTTCCGGGTGGAACTCCACGCGCCCACCGGGAGTCAAAGGAGACGAGGGGCTACGCCGAGGAACCCGCACCGGGGCCCGAAACGGCGCGCGAACCGCGCCGCGCGGACCTACCCTGGAGGGGCCCTCGTTCCCCCGCAGGTCCACGACACCAACGCCTATCCGAAGGATGGCTCCGACCCCGATGGTCACGCCCGACCCCGGTGACGAGAACGCGCCGACCCAGCGGATCGAACCCACCGCGCCCACCACACGCATCGGCCCCGACGAGGACCGCACGCGTGCGGACCGCACCCACCGGGCCACCCGTGTGTTCCGCCCGGGAACGGCCCCGGGGGAGGGCACCGAGCCCACCCGCGTGTCCTCCCCGGCCGCGGACCGCACCAGCGTCCTGCCCGGCGCCGGCCAGGCGGACGCCACCCGCACGGCCGCCGCGGCCCCGGGCACCCGCCCGGCCCGCAGCATCCCGGGCGACGGCCGCACCGACGGCCGCGCGCCCTGGTGGCGGACCCTGTTCGGCCCGCTCCTGGACTGGATGGCCCGCCTGGTCTCGCGCGTGGTGGTCGGCCCCGCCAGCGACCTCGACTACGCCGTCCCCGCCGAACTGCGCCGCCGCTACCGCGTGCTCGACCACATCGGCGCGGGCGGCGAGGCCGTCGTCTACCTGGCCGAACCCACCGACTCCCCCGGGCGCCGGCTCGCGCTCAAGGTGTACCGGCCCGGCCACGACATCAACCGCGAACTCCTCGACCGCCTGCGCGCCCGCGGCACCGCCTCACCGCACACCCCCGCCATCCAGGGCTACGGCACCGCCGCCAGCTCCTGGGGCGAGGACCTGGCCTGGGAGGCCCAGGAGTACTTCTCCCACGGCTCGCTGCGCGCGCTCATCGACCAGGCCCCGCTACCGGACGACCGCGCCCGCGCCGTGGTCTCCGCCGTCGCCGAGTGCCTGCACCACTGGCAGGACGAACTCCAGCACAACCACACCGACGTCAAGCCCGAGAACCTGCTCGTGCGGTCCCTGGACCCGCCGGTCGTGGCGCTCACCGACTTCGGCGGCGCCGTACGCGCCACCATGAGCCGCGTCTACGGCGGACTGGCGGTCACCGAGGACTACGCCGCCCCTGAGGTCGTCGAGGGCCGCCGCGAGGCGCCCGCGGCCTGGTGGTCCCTGGGCGTGATCGTGCACGAACTGGTGGCCGGACGCCGCCCCGAGCGCGGCGGCAACTGGCTGACCGCCCGCAACACCGAGGTGGACATCTCCGCCATCACCGACGAGCGCTGGCGCCTGCTGGCCCGGGGCCTGCTCACGCTCGCGCCCTCGGCCCGCTGGGGATACGACGAGGTCGCGCAGTGGCTGGCGGGCGAGCGCCCGCAGATCCGCGCGGTCAAGCGCCTGCGCCCCATCGAGTTCGCCGGAGCCAGCCACGAGGACCCGCCGAGCCTGGCCTTCGACCTGCTCGACCGCTCCGAGACCGGCGCCATGTGGCTGCGCACCCACTGGTCGCAGCTGCGCAGCTGGCTGGACCGCGAGGTCAACGACTACACCTTCGACCGCGCCTACCTGACCGGCCTGGACGCCCACCCCGAACAGGCGCACGTGGCGATCAGCGCGCTGGCCGCCCGCTACGTGCCCGGGATGCCGCCGCGCTTTCGCGGCCACGAGATCAGCGCCGACGGGCTGCTGGACCTGGCCACCGGCGACGCCAGCCGCCACGCGGTGGTGCGCGAGGCCGTGACCTCGGGCGCGGTCGGGCTGGGCGCCCAGCACTGGTGTCCGCATCCGACCTGCCGCTCGGGCGGTTCGGGGCGGTGCGCCCTGCTGGAGCGCGTCCAGCACGAGGTGCCCCTGATCATGCGCAAGGTGTCCGAGAACGTCGACCAGCTGGTCGGCTCGGGCCCCGACGCGCCCCGGCGCCCGGACACCCACGAGACCGACACCGCCTGGGCCAGGGCGGTCGAACTGGTCCTGCTCCCCGACACCGCCTCCCGGAGCCGGTCGCTGCTGCGGCGCCAGTCCTGGCACCCGCGCCAGCGCACCGCCGCCCCGCACGCCCCGTGGTGGGCGGAGCAGCGGCGCCTGGCCCTGCGCGACGCCAACGGCCGCGACGCCCTGGCCACCCGGGCCGCCCTGATCACGGCGGTGCTCCTGCTGCCCGAGGCGGCCCGGGTCGGCGGCGCGGTCGCCGAGCGCGAGCGCGCCGACGGCAGGGCACGCCGCCAGGACCGGTGGGCGTCGCTGGCCGGTTCGGCCGGCGAACGCTGGTCGCAGGTCCGCGAGAAGGCGGCCGGAGTCCGCAGGCGCGCCGCCGGGTCCTCCGCGCCCGGCCGCCCGGAGGGCGCGACCGCCCCGCACCCCTACAACCCCGCGGGACCGCAGGACCCCTCGCTCGACCCCCGCGAACAGAAACGCCGCAGGCGCCGGGCCGACAAGACCATGGGCCAGATCCAGCGGGCGATGAAGGCGGGCGCGTGCCGCCGGTTCGCCTACCCCGCGGCGCTGCTCGGGCTCCTGGACGGCCTGGGCCGCGTGGTGCGCCCGCAGGAGGGCTTCTACCCCGAGAGCGAGTTCGTGACCTCGGCCTACACCGGACTGCTGGACGCCAGCAACGGCGCCGTCCTGGGCTGGCTGTCGGAGGTCACCGGGGCCGTCACCGGTCTGCTGCCCGGCGACACCGGGGCGGCGTGGTGGCTGCCGGTGCTGCTGTCGGTGCTGCTGGTGGCGCTGGGCCGCTCGGCGGCCAGCAGGAAGCCCACCTCGCGGGCCCGTCGGCGCCTGGGGGCCTTCCGCCTGGCCGTGGTGGGAACCCTGTTCATGGTGGTGGTGCTGTTGTCCACGGGCCTGTTGGCGCTGGGCTCGGGGGTGCTGATCCCCCTGGACGGCCTGCTCGCCTAGCGTCCGGTGCGGGCGGTGGCCCGGCGCCCACGGGTAAGCCGCCCCCACCGGCCCCGCCGTCCCCGCGCCGCGCCTCGGGCGCCCGCCGGAGG
>NZ_QPFC01001314.1:0-1456 GCF_003427465.1 Nocardiopsis sp. TNDT3
CCCGGGCCCGCGCGGTGGCCGACCACGGCGGCGGCGTGCGCGTCCTGGCCGCCGAGGAGCCCCCGGGCGCGCGGCGGGCGGGGGTGGGACCGGCCGTGGAGGCGCTGGACCTGCCCTCCTCCTGGCACGACGCCCGCAAGGCGCTGCGCTTCACCGCCCGGGGCACCGGCGCCGACCCGGGCCCGCGCGTGGTGTTCGCCGAGGAGTTGGGCGGGCTGCTGCTCCTGGCCGACACCGTGCGGCCCGGCGGCGAACCGGTGCCGGACGTCGCGGCCCTGGAACGGGTGGCACGCGAGGCCCCGCCGCTGCTGGCGGTCCTGGACGCGGTGGCCTCCTCCCCCAGTCTGCGGGCGGCGGCCCGGGCGCAGGGCCAGCACCACTCCACGCTCCAGGAAGGCCTGGGGCGGGCCGAACGCCTGCTGGGCTGGCCGGTGCGCGAGGTGTCGGGGCGGCTGCGCCTCCAGGTGGCACTGGCCCTGCGCCGGTTGTACTGCAATCTCTGATTGTCGTTCTTGTTTTTCCCCCAGTTGAGATAAGTGAAGGAAACAGGCACCTTTACGACGTAGATTCAAATATTCGGCCGACCCCTCACCGCGGTTCGGAGCACCTTGCGTCACGCCAGCCACGCTTTCGGTCAGCGCACCTTTGGCGAACGCTCCTACTCCATGACGGTGATGCCCAGGGCGGCCAGGATGGCGCCCGCCTGCACCGGACTGATGCCGGCCCCCCGCAGGTATCCGGCCTGCTCCAGGGTGGGCTCCCCCAGATCGGCGCCGCGCAGGTCGGCCCCCGCCAGCTTGACGTTGACCAGGTTCGCGCCGCGCAGCCGCGAGTCCCTCCACACCGTCTCACGCAGATCCGCGCTGGCCAGGTCGGCCTCGTCCATGCGCAGCCCCTCCAGGGTCTGCCCGCGCAGCACCAGGCCCTTGCAGCGGGCCAGCATGAGGTTGCAGTGCGCGAAGGTGTAGCCGATCCCCCGGAGCGAGTTCAGCGCGGCCCCGGTCATCCGGCAGCCGGTGAAGGCGGTGTCGGTGAGCAGGGCGCCCTGCCAGCGGGTGTTGGCCAGGTCCACCCGCTCGAACCTGGTCTCGGTGCACTCGGCGTGCGAGAACGCCGCCCCCGAGGCACTGCCCCCGGTGAACACCGCGCCCTCCAGGACGGCCCGCTCCAGGCGGGCCCCGTCCAGGCGGCAGTCGCGGAAGACGGCGTCGACCAGGTCGGCGTCGCGCAGGTCCGCCTCGGTCAGGTCGCAGTGGGTGAACACGCGCGGTGCGTCCAGGGGCCGGGACAGCTGGTCGCGCAGGTCGGCGCCGTTCAGATCGGCGTCGGTGGTCTCGGGGAGAAGGAGGTCGGTACTCATCGCCAGCACCCTAGCGGTGACCCGTGACACGCGTGCTCCGGCGCGCCCGTCCCCCGACGCGGGCCGCCCGGTGCGCGTCGCTCCCCTCCCCCGCCC
>NZ_QPFC01001315.1:0-3804 GCF_003427465.1 Nocardiopsis sp. TNDT3
GCCGGTGGGCCCCTCGGGGTCGACCGGCCCGGAGACGGCGGGCCCCTCGGCGCCGGTGGGCGCCGGAGCCGGGAGGCCCTCGCGTCGATGTCCGAAAACCGCCAGCTTCGGTGCGCCGCGTCGGCGAACATGGATGGCGTGATGGACGACGACCAGCGCTACCGCGCCGTACACAGCAGGGACGCCCGCTTCGACGGCGTCTTCTACACAGCCGTGCGCACCACGGGTATCTACTGCCGTCCGAGCTGCCCGGCCGTCACCCCGAAACGGGCCAACGTCCGCTTCTACCCGACCGCCGCGGCCGCCCAGGAGTCGGGGTTCCGCGCCTGCAAGCGGTGCCGTCCCGACCTCACCCCCGGTTCGCCGGAGTGGAACCTGCGGGCCGACGTGGTGGGCCGCGCGATGCGCCTCATCCAGGACGGCGCCGTGGACCGGGGCGGCGTCAGCGCCCTGGCCTCGGCGGTCGGCTACAGCGAACGCCAGCTCAACCGGCTGCTGTCGGCCGAGGTGGGCGCGGGGCCGCTGGCCCTGGCCCGGACCGAGCGCGCCCAGACGGCACGGGTGCTGGTGGAGACCACCGACATGCCGATGGCGGACGTCGCCTTCGCCGCGGGGTTCGCGAGCGTACGCCAGTTCAACGAGACGATGCGCGCGGTGTTCGACCGCTCCCCCACCGAGATGCGGACCATGGGCGGTCGGCGTGCGTCGGCTTCCGGGGGGTCGCGTCCGGGGGACGCCCGCCCTCCGGCCACCGAGCCGGGGACGGTCACGCTGCGGCTGCCCTACCGGGAGCCCATCGACCTGGCCCGGATGCTGAGGTTCCTCGGAGACCGTGCGGTTCCGGGCGTGGAGGAGTACCGGGACGGGGTCTACCGCAGGACGCTGATGCTGGCGCACGGTCCCGCCGTGGTGGAGTTGTCCGAGGGGTCCGGGACCGGCAGGGCGGGCAGGACCGGCCGCGCTGGTGCCACGGGCGGCGTTCGTCCGGCGGACGCTGTGGACGGCGGGGTGTCCGTGAGCGGTGGGGGGCACGTGCTGTGCCGCCTGCGGTTGTCGGAGGCGCGCGACCTGACCAGCGCGGTGCGCAGGTGCCGCAGGCTGCTCGACCTGGACGCCGACCCGGGTGCGGTGGCCGAGGCCCTGGGCGGGGACCCCCTCCTGGGACCGATCGTGGCCGCCCACCCGGGACTGCGATCGCCGGGGCACGTGGACCCGGCCGAACTGGCGGTCCGGGCGGTCCTCGGCCAGCAGGTGTCGGTGCGTGCGGCCCGCACGCTGGCGGGGCGGCTGGTCGAGCGGTTCGGCGAACCGCTCGCTCCGGGCCTGGAAGCGCCGGGCGGAGGACTCACCCACGTGTTCCCCTCCCCTGACGCGCTCGCCGCGGCCGACCCGGCCGGTTTCTCCGTCCCGGTCGCGCGGGGACGCGCCCTGGCGGGGCTGTGCGAGGCGATCGCCTCGGGGTGGATCGACCTGGGGCCGGGATGCGACCGGGACGAGGCCGAACGGCGTCTGGTGGAGCTGCGCGGCATCGGTCCGTGGACCGCCGGTTACGTGCGCATGCGGGGTCTGGGCGACCCGGACGTGTTCCTGCACGGCGACTTGGGCGTCCGGATGGCGCTGGAGGCGGGGGGCAGACGGGCGACCCCCGCGGCGGCCGCGCGCGAGGCACGGGAGTGGAGCCCGTGGCGGTCCTACGCCAACCACGCGCTGTGGGCGTCGTTGGCCGACCGTGAGCGGGAGGGCACGGCCGTTCGGGCGGACGTGGTCGTGCGGGACGGCGTGCGGGATGCTTCGAAGGAACGTCAGGAACGGAAGGAATCGGCATGAGCACGCGGCAGGCGCAGGCGTTCGGGGGACCCGGACAGGAGGGACAGGGCATGCTGGCGTTCGACGTGGAGCCGAAGGCGCCCCCGAGGGTGGCGACGGTGGAGTTCCGTGCTCCCCTGCCCGGACCGACGCGGTACACGACGATGGAGTCGCCGGTGGGCGACCTGACCCTGTTCGGTGACGGCGCGGCCCTGGGCGGCGTGCTCACCCCCGCCAAGGACGGGCTGACGCGGGTGGTCCCGCAGGACTGGGTGGCCGACCACAAGCCGTTCGCCGATGCCGAGGAGCAGTTGAGGGCGTACTTCGCGGGCGAGCTGCGCGAGTTCACCCTGCCGCTGGCCCCCGTGGGGACCGACTGGCAGTTGAGGGTGTGGGCGGCGCTGACGACCATCCCGTTCGGCGAGACCGCGAGCTACGGCCAGCTGGCGGAGGAACTGGGGCGGCCGACCGCCTCCCGGGCGGTGGGCATGGCCAACGGACGCAATCCGATCAGCATCATCGTGCCGTGCCACCGGGTGATCGGTGCGAACGGTTCGCTGACCGGGTACGCGGGTGGACTGGAGCGTAAGGAGTTCCTCCTGGGCCTGGAGGGCAGGGTCGCGGGCATCCGCTGACCCGGCGAGGAGGCCGTCGGCCCCGTTCCCGAGTGCGGGAGCGGGGCTTTCCTCTGCGTGCGACACCGCGTGAAGCGCCGCCCTTACACCCCTTGTCGCGGCACGAACTCGTCATTACTCTTCGGTAACTGTGCGCTCACACCCCTGCGCGCACGGTTCCGCTGGCTCCGCCCCCCACAAGGAGAAGAGTTGCCACTCCCTTCCGCCCCCGGCCTCCGTGCCCTGGGCTCCAGAACCCGCACCCTGGGTGCCGCCGCCGTGGCCGTCGCGACCTCGGCCGTCCTGGTCGTCACCGCCCCCACCGCCCACGCCCGACCGATCCCGGCGGGCACCCCGCTCGCCTCCGCCGACAACGTCGAGATCACCGTCGACAGCGACACCGCCGAAGCCCTCCCGGGCGGGTCGGCCGCCGCGTCCCCCGAGGACGTCCTGGCCGAATCGGTGATCGCCGACGTCCTGCAAGCAAGGGACTCGTCCCTCGGCGCGCTCGCCCGCCAGGAGCGCGACGTGCGGGTCGACGTCCGCGAGGCCGCCGACGGCTCGGCGTTCGGCGTAGCCATCGTGACCGCGCCCATGAACGTGGACGAGAGCCCCTACGCCTGGCTGTTCGCCGCCGACTACGAGGGCTCCGCGTGGACGGTGGGTTTGGAGGGGACCGAGGAGTTCTCGTCCATCCTGGCCGACTCCGCACTGCTGGAGGAGGACGAGCGGGAGACCGTCGCGGCCTCGACGGACCCCTCCGGGGTCTCCACCAGCAGCTACATCGGCGTCGGGCTGCCGTTCGCCATCGGCTCGTCGATGATCATGACGGGAGGACCGCACGGCAACAGCGGAGGCCGTCCCTACAGCTCGGTGGACTTCGCGGGCGGCAGCGGACAGGCCCGCGCGGCCCGCGGCGGCTACGCCTACAGCCTGTGCACCGGCTGGACGCGGGTGATCCACGACAACGGGTACTCCACGGACTACTACCACCTGGAGAACTACCAGTGGCTGCCCGGCAACAACGTCGGGGTCGGCCACTACCTGGGTACCCAGGGCAACAGCCTCTGCGCCGGCGGTTCGACGACCGGTGCGCACATCCACTTCTCGCTGCGGGGGTACAGCGATCCCAACGCCGCCGGCTGGTACGTCGCCCTGCACGGCAGGACCCTGGGCGGCTGGACCTTCGTGGAAGGCGGCGCCTACGGCGGCTACGCCTACCGCAACGGTGTCGGAACCGTCTACCCGGGCGGCTCGATGTACAACTACGGGTTCTAGGCGTCCACTGATTTCACAAGTGCACATGTAAGACCGTGAAAAAGGGGGAGGGGTCGCCTTGTGGGCACCCCACCCCCACCACAAAAAGAGGGGGGCCGCCCACAGG
>NZ_QPFC01000153.1:0-5716 GCF_003427465.1 Nocardiopsis sp. TNDT3
GGGAGGTACGGCGGGGGGTGGGGGGGTCCGGCCGCCGCGCGTCCGGGCGGCCCGAAGCCCTCAGCAACGGTAGCCGCGTTATCTACGTAACATGACCCACATTCGTTGCGTCTGTCCGGTTGAAGCGGCGGGTTCGTGCGTGGCCGCGCAAGGAAACGCAGGACCTTGTGATTGATGCCATACAAAATCACCCTGGGTGACCGCCGCCACTTCGGACAGCGAACAGGCTGGTCAGGGGCGCGCGGCGGAGCCACGGGCATGACGGAGGGCCGGAACCGTCCGTGCGCGGACGCGTCCCGGCCCTCCCGGCCGTCTCGCGGTTCGGCGCTCGGGAACGTGCGCGGCCGCGGCGGGCGCACCGGCCGCGCGACCGGTCGGGCTACTCCGCCGTCGCGGGCACGACCACGGCGTCCGGCCCCGGGTAGACCAGGGTCTCGCGGCCGTCGGGGAAGCGCACCACGTAGGGCGGTCCCCCGTCGGAGCCGCGGACCTCGATGACCTCTCCCGCCCAGTCCTCCGTACTCGTCCCTCTGTCCCTGACATGGATCCGGTCCCCCACACTCGCATGCACCGGCAGGCCCTCCCGTTTCTCGCGCGCTCGTCCTCACGTCACCGCCGACCGGCGGAACGGGATGTTCCTTTCCCGCCCCCACCTGCGCAAACAACGTCCCTTTACCGCGGGAAGCGGGACAGGGAGGGCACGGGGTGACGTTCCCGACGGCCCCCGGTCAGGAAGCTCCGCCGTCCGGGGTCCGGGGCTCCCGGAGCCGGGCCGTCTCCGACAGGGCGGCCTCCAGCGCGCGCCAGTCGGCCCTGTTCGCCATCCACCGCCGCACCGGGACGGGGGTACGGGTCCCGTCCGCGGCCACGTGCGCGAGTCGGCCCTGCTCGACCGCGAAGCGCTCACCCCGTTCGGCTTTGACTCCCCTGGCGAGCGGGCCGAACCTCGCGGGACCGGAGACGGACGACCATCCGGCCCCGATCTCGGGATCGAACCAGAAGTAGGTCCTGGTCAGCTGCACGGCCCCCGCGAAGGTGATGACCACGCCGATGGGCAGGCCCATGGTGAAATCCCCCGACCCCAGCAGCCACACACCGAGGACGAGGTTGAGCAGGCCGAGTGCGAGGAGGAGGACTCCGACGACCGGGGTGAGACGCACCTTGATCCGTGAGGGGGACACGAGGGCTCCTGAGGGGGTCGTTCCGGCTGCTGACGGTCCCATCATGGCCGCCGGGCGCGCGGAGCACAACGGAGAGCGACGGCTCCGTGGCTCTGCCGCGGAGTGCGCACCGCACACGCGAACGGCCGCGCCGATCCCGGAAGGGCCGGCGCGGCCGTCGGAGGCGGCGGGAGGGGCTCAGCCTGCCACGGAGACCGTGGGCGCGCCCGACTCGGCGCCGGACTCGCCCATCTCCTCGGCGATGCGCATGGCCTCCTCGATGAGGGTCTCCACGATCTTGGACTCGGGCACGGTCTTGATGACCTCGCCCTTGACGAAGATCTGGCCCTTGCCGTTGCCGGAGGCCACGCCCAGGTCGGCGTCGCGGGCCTCGCCGGGGCCGTTGACGACGCAACCCATGACGGCCACGCGCAGCGGCACCTCCATGCCCTCCAGACCCGCGGTGACCTCCTCGGCGAGCGTGTACACGTCCACCTGGGCCCGGCCGCAGCTGGGGCAGGAGACGATCTCCAGGCCGCGCTCGCGCAGCCCGAGCGACTCCAGGATCTGGTTGCCGACCTTGACCTCCTCCGCGGGGGGCGCGGACAGGGACACGCGGATGGTGTCGCCGATGCCCTCCGAGAGCAGAGCGCCGAAGGCCACGGCGGACTTGATGGTGCCCTGGAAGGCGGGACCGGCCTCGGTCACGCCCAGGTGCAGCGGGTAGTCGCAGGCCGCGGCGAGCTGGCGGTAGGCGTTGACCATGACCACGGGGTCGTTGTGCTTGACCGAGATCTTGATGTCGCGGAAGCCGTGCTCCTCGAACAGCGAGCACTCCCACAGAGCCGACTCGACCAGGGCCTCAGGCGTGGCCTTGCCGTACTTCTGGAGCAGGCGCTTGTCCAGCGAACCGGCGTTGACGCCGATGCGGATCGGCGTCCCGGCCTCACCGGCCGCCTTGGCGATCTCGGCGACCTTGTCGTCGAACTTCTTGATGTTGCCCGGGTTGACGCGCACGGCGGCGCATCCGGCGTCGATCGCCTGGAACACGTACTTGGGCTGGAAGTGGATGTCGGCGATCACCGGGATCTGCGACTTCCTGGCGATGATCGGCAGGGCGTCGGCGTCGTCGTTGGTGGGCACGGCCACGCGGACGATCTGGCAGCCCGCGGCGGTCAGCTCCGCGATCTGCTGGAGGGTCGCGTTGATGTCGGAGGTACGGGTGGTCGTCATCGACTGCACGGACACCGGGGCGTCCCCGCCGACGGGGACGTTTCCGACCATGATCTGCCGCGTCTTGCGGCGGGTCGCCAGCGGGCGCGGCGGTGCGGCGGGAATACCGAGATCGACGGTCACGCTTGATTCACCTCGTCTGCCGCCGGGGAGGGGGCGGCACTTGATTCGTCCGTTTCGGGAATGGGTGTCCGGCGCAGCGCGCGGGTCCGCGTCCGGGGATCACCGTGTCCGGCGGCCTTGGCTACGCCGTCGTTCCCGGATCGCGCCCCCAGGTTACCCGTACCCGGGGGCGTGCCCGGCACGGAAGGCGGAGCAGGCGGACCAGGGTGAACGCCCGGCGCCGCGGGGGTGTCCGCCGACCGTCGCGCGGTCACCGCGGCGGTGGACGGGGAAGGCCCCGGCGGCCGGAGGGCCGCCGGGGCGGGGCTCAGCCGAAGAGTCTGACCGGGTTGAACAGGTCGGCCACGAGCAGGACCACGCTGAACACCAGGAAGCAGGCCACGACCACGTAGGCCACCGGTGTCAGCATCGCCACGTCCACCGGGGCGGGTTCGGGTCTGCGGAACAGCTTGGCCCAGCCGCGCTTGATCCACTCCCAGATGGCGCCGGCCATGTGCCCGCCGTCCAGCGGCAGGATGGGCACCAGGTTGAAGGCGAACAGGAAGAGGTTCACCCCGGCCAGGATCTGGATCATGATCGCGGCGGTGTCGGCCACGGGGAGTCCCTGGGCCATGATCTCTCCGCCGATGCGGGAGATGCCGACGATGCCCACCGGGGAGTCCTGGGTGCGCTGCTCGCCCAGGAAGGCCGCGGCGAACACGTCGGGCACCTTGCTGGGCAGGGCGATGAGGGCCTCGCCGACGCCGATCATCATGTTGCCCATCTCGGCGGCGGACTCGGCGAGGGTGAGCGGGGCGCGCTCGGTGGCGAAGACGATGCCGAGGAAGCCCACGACCTCGGTCTCGTAGACGCGGTAGCCCTGCTCGTCGTAGACCGGTTCGCCGTCGGCGTCGGTCTCGTAGACGAACTCGCCCTCGGCGTCGCGGGCCGGGAGCTCGTTCTCGACGATGTCGACGTTCAGCGGCAGCCGCTCGCCGTCGCGCTCGACCACGATCTCCGTGTCACCCATGGCCTCGCGGATCTGCCGGTTGGCGGTGCTCCAGTCCGGGGTGGACTCGCCGCCGACGGAGACGATGACGTCGCCGGGCAGCATCCCGGCCTCGGCCGCGGGCGTGGGCGGGGCGTCCTCGCAGTCGGTGACGGAGCTGCCCGCGGGGACCACGCACTCGCTGACCGTGGCGATCTGGGTGGTGCTCTGCGGCACCCCGATGCCCATGAACAGCACGGCGAGCAGGATCGCGGCCAGGATGACGTTCATGCCCGGACCGGCGAACATCACGATGAGGCGCTTCCAGGGCGCCCGCTGGTAGAACTGCCGGTCCTGGTCCTCGGGGGACAGCTCGACGTAGGACGCCTCACGGGCGTCCTCGGCCATGGCCCGCCACCGCGAGAGCTTGCGGGAGCTGCCGTCGGCGCTCTGACGCGAGGGCGGGAGCATGCCGACCATGCGCACGAACCCGCCCAGCGGGACCGCCTTGATGCCGTACTCGGTCTCGCCCCTGCGGACGGACCACAGGGTCTTGCCGAAGCCCACCATGAACTCGGTGCACTTGATCCCGAACATCTTGGCCGTGGACATGTGTCCCAGCTCGTGCCAGGCGATCGAGAACAGCAGGCCGAAGACGAACAGGACGATCCCGACCACGGTCATCAGGGCGACCATGCATCTCTCCTCAGGGCGGTGTCAGGCCTGGCGCGCGAGCAGCTCGCGCGCACGCGTGCGGGCCCAGGTGTCAGCGGCGTACACGTCGTCCAGGCTCAGGTGTCCTCTGTGGGAGGACGCTCCCCCGGCACGTTCTGTTCGCTGGTGCTCCGAGACTACCCGGGAGACGGTGTCCATGATGGCCGGGAACGCGAGGTTTCCCCGGAGGAAGGCGTCGACCGCCTCCTCGTTGGCCGCGTTGTAGACCGCGGGCGCGGTCCCGCCCGCGCTACCGACCTCGCACGCCAGGCGGACGGCGGGGAAGGCCTCGTGGTCCAGGGGCTCGAAGGTCCAGGTGTGGGCGCGGGTCCAGTCCATGCCGGGCGCGGCGTCGGGTACGCGGTCGGGCGCGCCGAGCCCGTAGGCGATGGGGATCATCATGCTGGGCGGGCTGGCCTTGGCGATCGTGGAGCCGTCCACGTACTCGACCATGGAGTGGACGACCGACTGCGGGTGGACGACCACGTCGATCCGGTCGAAGGGCACGTCGAAGAGCAGGTTGGCCTCGATGACCTCCAGCCCCTTGTTGACCAGGGTGGCGGAGTTGACGGTGATGACCGGGCCCATGCTCCACGTGGGGTGGTTGAGGGCGTCTGCGGGGGTGACCGAGGCCAGTTCGTCGCGGCCCCGGCCGCGGAAGGGGCCCCCGCTGGCGGTGACGACCAGGCGGCGCACCTCGTCGCGGCGGGCGTGGACGTGGCCCTGCGCCGGGCTGGCGAGTTCGCCCTCGGGCAGGTGGGGGAAGCACTGGGCGATGGCGAAGTGCTCGGAGTCGACCGGGACGATCTGGCCGGGCCTGGCGAGTCCGCGCACGAGCGGTCCGCCGATGATGAGGGACTCCTTGTTGGCCAGCGCGAGGGTGCGCCCGGCGCGCAGCGCGGCGAGGGTGGACTCCAGGCCCAAAGCGCCGGTGATGCCGTTGAGGACGACGTCGCACTCGCTCCCGGCCAGCTCGGCGACCCCCTCGGGCCCGGCCAGGACGGTGGCGCGGCTGCCGTGTCCGGCGAGGGCGCGCGCGAGTTCGCCCGCGCGGTCGGGGTCGGCGACGGCGACCAGCGGGACGTCGAGCTCGGCCGCCTGCTTGGCGAGCAGGTCCACGCGCCCGCCGCCCGCGGCCAGGCCCACCACGCGGAAGCGTCGGGGGTTGCGCTGGACGATGTCGACGGCCTGGGTCCCGATCGAGCCGGTGGAACCGAGGATCACTGCTGTTCGCTGTTCTTCTCGCACGCTCCCCATTGTTCCGCAATCCGCGGGGCGGGGTGCGGGGCCCGTGGCGCCGGTCACGGGAACCAGGGGGATCGCGCGTCACCGGGTCTTTACAACCGGTGCCCGGTGACCTAACTTAACCGGTGAGTAAGTTACCCCCCAGTTAGAACGGTCCGTCAGACAGCGCGTCCAGGCGACGCGAGCACAGCCCGGTGGGACCACCGGGCAGGACGACCCCCGTGAGGCGCTCCCCCCGGACGCCTCCGCCGGGACCCGGGGGCCCGGCCTCCCC
>NZ_QPFC01001316.1:0-1517 GCF_003427465.1 Nocardiopsis sp. TNDT3
ACCCGCCCGCGCCGCAGCCCCAGGACAGCGGCACAACGTCTAACTACCCTCGCGACGATGATTCCTTGGACCACTTCAGTGAGGACGTTCATAACGGCGCTCACCTGGAACGAGAGAACTGGTCCGAAACGACTACGGGAAGTAGCGATGAACTTGGCGCCTCTGCCTCGTACACGCGGCCGGACACAGAACTCCAGCGCGGTAACGACCAGGACGGTGCCTCCCCGATAGTCGACGCTGACTTGACTATCGGCACGGGTGATCTCAGAGGGGAACGGATTGCCGTAAATCCTGACGATGAGAATGTTGACCTTGGAATGAACAGTGAAGGGGGTGCCTCCAGGTCGGCGTATGGAAGCGGCGCAGATGGTATTGCTGATGATGCTTCCGATTCATCGATGAACGCGGACCCAAGGTCAGGCCTTGAATTCGATTCTGACGCGAACAACACGCCTCTTGACGGTCATCTCGACCATTCTGGGCTGGTGGGTGGAGAATCGGATTATTTCAGTTTGGAAAGTCGAACCGATTTCCCTAGTGATATTTCTGGCGACATGCCGAGGGAAATCCTTGTCGAGATTGACGAGGCGATTGAACTTGTTGGTAAAGTGCATAGATTTCCTGCGGTGATGGAAACGGTCACTTTTGAGCTTCGAGAATTGGGTGCTGGGCGCGCCGGTAGATATGAACCGGGAAGTCGTACCATTTTGTTGAACCCAGTGGACCCTAATCTCCGAGAAACCTTGGTGCATGAGATTGGGCATGCGATTGACCATGCCATAACAGGATCGCCAAGGCGACTGGCATCAATCATGCCATCGACGCCAGCGTTGAGGGATTGGGCGTCTACAGTGAGAAGCTCGCCGCAGTATAAAGCACTGTACGCGGAGCCTTCTACTTACTATGTAGACTAAATGATTGGTCAGCCGGAGCTGTTCGCGCGCTCGTATGCTCAGTGGGTTGCCGAGCGGACAGGGGATCGTCGTCTCCAGGAGGAGATCCGTAGTCACCTTGACGGGGGAGGGGTTGATCAGTACCGACAGTAGAGGGATGATGACTTCAGGCCGATAGCCCAGGCGCTCGACGAGGTTTTTGCTAATGATTGGAATCTACGATGATCGCTGTTGTTGATGACCCGGAAAACTACACGCTCGAAGAGCTAATCCAGATGTATCTCGATGATGGGTACGACGAACGAACGGCGCGGGCATACGCCAAGATTTTGAAGGACCCCGAGGTGGAGGGTTTCATTAATTAAATTTACTTTGGGGAACTTGGTTCTCTTTGGCTGCCTGTCGCTTTTCTTTATTGAGAACGAGTGATCAAGGGGCTCCATTTTCGAGCCCTTTCCCTGCTTCTGGGAGATTTGGCTACTTGTTCGGGGGCTTCGTGTGAAGGGGGCATGCTGCATCTGTCGCCGTGCCGTCCGAGAGTTGGTGCGCTTCGGACATCCTGTCGTATTGTTGTCGGTCTGAACGCGCTTCGGGGGTAGGGCGAGGGGTTGGGGGTGTCCACGG
>NZ_QPFC01001317.1:0-3996 GCF_003427465.1 Nocardiopsis sp. TNDT3
GGACAGGGCCGGGTGGAGCCGGGCAGGACCGAGCGGGGCCGGTTGGGGGCCGGATGGGGCCGTGCCCCGGTGCGGGCGGTCCGACTCGCCGCCCCCCGCACGGGCCCGACCGTCCCGGGTCGTGGCACGGGAACGGCTGTCAGCCGAGGCCGTCGGGGACGATGCCGAGTTTTTCCGCGATGCGGGCGAGGGCCTTCAGGTCGGTCGTGTTGAGCGGGTCGAGGACGGTGCGGCGCACGGAGCGCAGGTGCGTGGGCGCCGCCGAGCGCACGAGGTCGAGGCCGACGTCGGTGAGTTCGGCGAGGGTGTAGCGGCCGTCGTCCGGGTCGGGTGTCCGCACGACCCAGCCGCGCTGTTCACAGCGTTTGACGACGTTGGACAGACGGGAGAGCGAACCGCTGGCGAGAAAGGCGAGCTCCCCCATCCGCAGCCTGCGCCCCGGGGCCTCGGAGAGGTGGCTGAGCGCGAGGTACTCGAACAGGGTGAGGCCGTTCTCCTGCCGCAGCGGTGACTCCAGCTTGCCGGGCAGCAGCAGGACGAGGGAGACCAGGCCCGTCCACGCCGCCTTCTCCTGTTCGTCGAGCCACCGCGGCTCCTCGCCGTCCCCGTGCCCGTGTGTTCCGCTCATGGACCCTTCCGTGTCGCTCATGGAGCCGTCCCGCCCTTCCGGCGAATCCCGCCATCACTTGACGCTTGAAGTCATTGCTTGCTACTGTCACTTTACGCTTGAAGTCATCGAAGGGGAAACGCACCCCTGCGGCAAGGAAGAAGGAGCATCATGAGCACCGTCACCTTCGGCATCGCTCCGGGCTACGGCGAGAAGCTGCACGCGGCCCTCGGCTACAGCGGGGCCGTCCGCGTCGGCGACCGGGTCGAGATCTCAGGCCAGGCCGGAGTGGACGACGACCTGGCCGTCCCCGACTCGCTGGAGGACGAGATCGTCCAGGCCTTCGACAACGTGGAGAGCACGCTCGCCACGGTCGGCGCGACCTGGAAGGACGTCATCCACGTCAACTCGTACCACAAGGTCGCGCCGGGGGACGACGTCATCGGCGACGACCACAACAGGGTCATGGCCGAGCAGTTCCGCCGCCGCCTCGGCGGCCGTGCGCCGATCTGGACCGAGACCGGCGTCACCGTCCTCGGCCTCGCCGCGATGCGCGTGGAGATCCGCGTCACCGCCATCGTCGGCTCCGGGAGCTGAACCACCACTGTTCCGTGGCGGTCTCATCGCAGGTCGGCGAGGCACGGACCGAGTCCGGCATGTACCGGCTCCGGTGGTGACAGCCAGGTGAATGGCCTGGGTGGCGTTCCGGCCGCCCGGGAGGCAGGACCGCGCATCGGTCCCAGAGCGGCTCGGCCGGCCATGATGGGAGCACGGGCACGGGCCTCCTCGGCGATCACGGGGTGCCAGCGGCTCCATGGTCGACGGGACCCGTGCCCGCTCGGCCGCCCGCCTTCCCGACCGCGCCAGTTCGCGCGGCCGACAGCGCTTCCGAACCTACGGCTGCTTACGCCGTCCGCTCCCCTGCCCGCCGTTTCCGGCGCTTCGGCCGGTCGTGTTCCCGACAGTGCCCGGTGAACCGGGGCGGTCGGCCCGACCACTCGGGAACACGCGTGCCGGCAACGGCTGAGGAGCTCCTCTCACGGGGCCTCTGCGCACGGATGGCGAGAGCTTGGGCGCTCAGATGCTGTTGGCGATGCGCTCGTGGTCCCGTTCGCCCTCGCGGGTCTGGATACCAGCGGCGAGCAGCTTGTGGGCGAGCTCGGTGACCTCATCGCCGAACGCGGCGACCAGACCCTCGTTCTCAACGGCGTAGGCCGCACGCGGAATCGGCTGCGCGACCGCGTCGACCGCGGCCTTCGTCATGGGGATCACCTCCGCCCGGAGGCCGGCGATCCGTCGGGCGAGGGTGTCCACGAAGGGATCGAGTTCTGCGGCGGGCAGGGCACGGTTGATCAGGCCGTACCGTTCCGCGAGCTCCGCGCCCACGAGCTCTGCGCCGAGGATGAGCTCCAGCGCGCGGGCCCTTCCCGCCAGCCGCGTCATGTTCACCGTGCCACCGCCTCCGGGGAGGATCCCCATCAAGGACTCCGGCTGGCCCTGACCCGACTCGCCGATCGCCGCGAACCGCATGTCCAGGTACATGAAGAACTCGTTGCCCGCGCCGCGCGCGAAGCCCGCGAGCTTGCCGATAGTGACCTGCGGCAGCGAGCGGACCTCCTCGCTCATCGCCTGGAGGATGTTCAGGCCTTCCGGGACGGTCGAGCCCGGTGCGGCCGCGATCGCGGCGCGGGTGGCTGCGGGCAGCGCGTCGGGGTCGGTGAGGTAGGCCATGTCACCGTGCGCGACGAAGAACTCCGGGTCAGCGCTCTCGAAGACGATGACGCGGACGTCGGCGTCATCCCGCACACGCGCGACGAACGCCCGGAGTGACGACAGGAGGACCGCGTCCATCAGGTTGAGCGGCGGGTGATCGATTTTCACCGTCGCGACCCCGTCCGAGACGTCGATCGTCAGGGCGGGAAGGTCCTTGTAGCTCATGAAGTGGCTCCATGTACGCGTGTAAGGGACGGCCTGCGGCCAGGCCGCCGACCGGGGACCGCGTCGCGAATCCCAGTATCGAGGGTGACACTGGGTGTCAGACTAGAAACCTGGATTCAAAGAAGCAAGCGAGTGTGTCGGAGTACACTCGTCCCCATGAGCGCAGCGCCAAGCGGTACCCGTGAGATCAGCCGCCACGCGGTGCGAGCAGAGCTGGCTCGCGTCGCGTTCAACCGCTTCTGCCTCACCGGCTTCGACCAGGTCACCTTCACCGACCTCTCCGAAGCCGCCGGGGTGTCGCGGAGCACCTTCCTGCGCTACTTCGGCACCAAGGAAGACGTGGTCCTGTTCGTCTTCGACCCTGTCGGTGGCGTCATCGCCGACGCACTCGATGCCGAACGGGCCGACCGGAACGACTGGAGCAGATTGCGCAACGCCCTGGAGTCAGCCGTGAGGTTCCTCGTGCGCGACGTCCAGGAGCTCGTGACGATCCTCGGCCTCATCGAGCGGACCCCGGCCCTGTGCGCGCGCCTCCGCGAGAAGCAGGCTGCATGGCGCCCGGAGATCGTCGCCCGACTGCAGAAGACGACCTCCTCGGCCGACGGGTCATCGGTCGTCGCCGAAGTGCGCGTGGCGGCGGCGCTCGAGATCCTGTGGATCGTCCTCGGGCAGTGGAGCGCGAGCGAAGGCCGAGAGGACCTCGGCAACCTGCTGGACACCGCGTTCGCCGCCTTCTCGGCCCCGGCACGCCAGCAGACGGACACTCCGTCGTAAAGGGCCGAAGCGGCGGCTTTCCCGGCGGTGCCGAAGCAGCCGAAAGGAGTGATCGGCCCGGCGGCAGTGATCGCGTCGTCGGAGCCCAGCCCAGGCCGCGGGTGCAGGAGACCGCCCCGTGCCCCCCTGTCCCGGAACAGCCGAGCAACCACTGGGCACCTCCTGCGAACGGCGGGGCGCGGGTCGAATCCGCCGGTTCTCAGCACCGCCCGTTTCCGGCTGCCTCAGAATCCGGGAACCCGATTCCGAAGAACGCGGCACACCGGCGGTGACGGCGGGGACGCGGTGCGGCCCACACGACCCCGGGGCAGGGACCAGCCTTTTTCCGGACGTGGGCGGGCATCCGCGACTTGGAGAACCAGCACGACGGGGCCCGGGAGCGTCCTACTCCCGGGCCCCGTCGTGGTCGGGTCAGCGGCGCGGTCGGCGTGCCGCGGCACCACGGTGCCGCCGCTCCCGCGAGCCCCCGGCAGGCACGGCGACCGGTACGCCCGAGGGCTCACGCGCTCCGGTCACCCTGGTCAGCTCCACGTCCTGGGCGTCCACCCGCGCGGTGTGCGCGTCGATCCGGGCCCGGCTCATCAGCCGGGTCATGTCGCGCCGCTGGCTGGGCAGCACGAGCGTGACCACGCTGCCCGCCTCGCCCGCGCGCGCGGTGCGTCCGCCCCGGTGCAGGT
>NZ_QPFC01001318.1:0-3010 GCF_003427465.1 Nocardiopsis sp. TNDT3
GCCCCGGCGCCCTGTCGCGCCGCGGCCGCCCCTCACGCCGGGGCTCAGCAGCCCCCGGCGACCGCCGGGATGATGGAGACCTGGGCGCCGTCGGCGACCTCGGTCTGCAGGCCCTTCTCGAAGCGCACGTCCTCGTCGCCGATGTAGACGTTGACGAAGCGGCGCACCTTGCCGCTGTCGTCCAGGATGCGGGCGCGGATGCCGGGGTAGTTGGCCTCCAGGTCGTCGAGGACCTCGGCCAGGGTGGCGCCCTCGGCGGAGACCTCGGAGGCGTCGTTGGTGTAGGTGCGCAGGATGGTGGGCACGCGGACGCTGGCGCTCATGGCGGACTTCCTTACTCGTGGGAGATGACGGGTGGTCGGGGCGGCCTGAGCCTGCTCTTACGGGGCCTCAGCGCCGGAGGGGTCGCTCGGGCGCCCGAACAACGAAAGTGCCGGGCTTCGCGTCCGTGGGGGGCGGTAACCCGCCTCGTCGCGTGGCGCCCCTGCGGGCGACGGCGGGCGACGGGCGGGCCGAAGCGAAGCGGAGGCCCCGGAGGACACTGTCTAGGCCAGACCGGCGTCGGTGAAGGCGCTCAGCGACGGCTTGATCGTGGCGCTCACCCCGGCGTCGACGGCGTTCAGGGTCTTGAGCCCGTCACCGGTGTTGAGCACGACCGTCTCGGCCTTCGGGTCGAGCCTGCCCTCGCGGACGAGCTTGCGCAGCACGCCGGTGGTGACGCCGCCCGCGGTCTCGGCGAAGATGCCCTCGGTGCGGGCGAGGAGCTTGATGGAGTCGACGATCTCGTCGTCGCCCACGTGCTCCACCGATCCGCCCGTGCGCTTGGCGATGTCCAGCACGTAGGGCCCGTCGGCCGGGTTGCCGATGGCCAGCGACTTGGCGATGGTGTCGGGCTTGACCGGCTGGATGACGTCGATGCCCTTGTCCCAGGCCTGCGCGACCGGGGAGCAGCCCGTGGCCTGGGCGCCGAAGATCCGGTACGGGCGGTCCTCGACCAGGCCGAGCTTGACCAGTTCCTGGAAGCCCTTGTCGATCTTGGTGAGCTGGGAGCCGGACGCGATCGGGACGACGATCTGCTCGGGCAGGCGCCAGCCGAGCTGCTCGGCGATCTCGTAGGCCAGCGTCTTGGAGCCCTCGCCGTAGTAGGGGCGCAGGTTGACGTTGACGAAGCCCCAGCCCTCGCCCACCGGGTCGCCGATGAGCTCGGAGCAGAAGCGGTTGACGTCGTCGTAGTTGCCGTCGATGGCCACGACCTTGCCGCCGTAGACGGAGGCCATGACGACCTTGGCCTCCTCCAGCCCGGCGGGGATGAACACGCAGGACTCGAACCCGGCGCGCGCGGCGGCGGCGCCGACGGCTCCGGCCAGGTTGCCGGTGGAGGAGCAGGACAGGGTGGTGAACCCGAAGGTGCGGGCGGCCTCGACGGCGATGGCGACCACGCGGTCCTTGAAGGAGTGCGTGGGGTTGCCGGAGTCGTCCTTGACGTGGAGGGAGTCCAGGCCCAGCTCGGCCGCGAGGCGGTCGGCCCGCACCAGCGGGGTCAGGCCGGGGGCCATGTTGGGCAGCTCGGCGACGTTGGCCGGGACGGGCAGGAGGGAGCAGTAGCGCCAGATGCTCTTGGGGCCGCTCTCGATGTCGGCGCGGGTGACGGTCCCGAAGTCGTAGGCGACCTCAAGGGGGCCGAAGCAGAACTCGCAGGCGAACCGGGGGGTGAGTTCGTAGCGCTCGCCGCACTCGCGACAGGAGAGCGCGGTGCCGGGGCCGAAGGAGCGGGCGGCGGTGGGTTCGGTGGCGGCAATCGCCATGGCGAGGCGTCTCCCCTCATCTTTCCTGGCGGACACCTTGTCCCCAGGCCGGAGTTGGCACCTGTCCCAGCCGTCCCGCGGGTTCGCGGGTGTCACATGCTGGAATGGTTGCCGGGGCTTCGCAGGGCCGGTCCCTCCACCCCTCTGGATGAGCAATATGAAGTTTTGCGCTGGTCCTGTCGGATCCGCACCGCAACTGTAACGGAGGTGCCGGCCGGTTTTCCACGCCTGGTGACCCGGGTAACACGAAACGGCTCACATGGTGAGACGGCGCTGGTCCGGGCCGGGAGGGCGCACCCCCGGCGCGCTGGACGTGTGACGCGCACCCCCGCTGACCCGCGCGGGGTTTGGGGCGGCTGTCGACAGGCGAGACATAGGATGCGACCCCCTTTCACCACCGCCCCACCCCGATCGCTTTTTCTCCGAGAGGACGACCACGTGGACAAGGCACAGATCCTCATCGCCTCCAACAGAGGGCCCGTGTCCTTCTCGACCGCCGACGACGGCTCGCTGGAGCATCGGCGCGGCGGGGGCGGACTGGTGTCGGGGATGATCTCGGTCGCCACCGAGATCGACAGCATCTGGGTGTGCGCCGCCCTGTCCGACGCCGACCGGCGGGCCGCGGCGGAGGCGCCGCAGGCCCGGCTGGACCAGGCTTACGACCTGGACGGCATGCGGGTCCACATGCTGGACATCCCCCGGCAGACCTTCGACGGCGCCTACACCGGGGTGGCCAACTCGACCCTGTGGTTCGTGCAGCACATGCTGTACGACACCCCCAACAAGCCGTCCTTCGGTTCGCGCTTCCGGCGGACGTGGGAGGACTACACCGCCTACAACAACGCGTTCGCCGAGGCCCTGGTGGCCGGTGCCGCCGAGGGCGCCCGCGTCGCCGTGCAGGACTACCACCTGGCGCTGGTGCCGCGGATCCTGCGCGCGCGCCGCCCCGACCTGCGCATCGCGCACTTCTCACACACCCCGTGGGCTCCCCCGGAGTACTTCCGGATGCTGCCCGGTCAGGTCGCGCGCGAGCTGCTGGAGGGCATGCTGGGCGCGGACCGGCTGGGCTTCCTCAGCCCGCGCTGGGCGGACGCGTTCCTGCGCTGCTGCGAGGAGATCCTGCGCGCGAAGGTCGACTTCGAGCGGCGCACCGTGGAGCACGGCGGCCGGGTGGTCGGGGTGGGCGTGCACGCCCTGGGCGCGGA
>NZ_QPFC01001319.1:0-2568 GCF_003427465.1 Nocardiopsis sp. TNDT3
CGTCCCCTCCTCCTACCGCGGTACGAGCGCGTTTCCCCTCCCCCGGCACGATGCCCTCCTCGGGTCCGGCGCCGGAGACTCCTCGGCGGAAGGAGTTCCATGGACCACATCATCACCACCCACCACCTGACGAAGGCCTACGGTGCGCGCACCGTCGTCGACGACCTCGACCTGCGGGTGCCGCCGGGCTGCGTCTACGGCTTCCTGGGCCCCAACGGCTCGGGCAAGTCCACCACCATGAAGATGCTGCTGTCGCTGGCCCGGCCCACCCGGGGCGAGATCACCGTCTTCGGGCAGCCGATGAACCGGGACACGCGCCCCGCCCTGCTGCGGGAGATCGGCTCCCTCATCGAGGCACCTCCCGGCTACGCCCACCTGACCGGGCGGGAGAACATGGCGATCGTCCAGCGGATGCTCGGTCTCAGCGACCGGCAGGTCTCCCGCGCGGTCGCCACCGTGCGCCTCCAGGAGCACATGGGCAAGCTCGTCCGGGCGTACTCGCTGGGGATGAAGCAGCGTCTGGGCATCGCGATGGCCCTGGCGCGGGAGCCGCGCCTGCTCATCCTCGACGAGCCCACCAACGGCCTGGACCCCGCGGGCATCGAGGAGATCCGCGAACTGCTGGTGACGCTGGCCGGGGAGGGCGTCACGGTCATGGTCTCCAGCCACCTGCTCGACGAGATCGACAGGATGGCCTCGGTGCTGGGCATCCTGGGCCGCGGGAAGCTGGTCTTCCAGGGCACCCGGACCGAGCTGTTCCACCGCAGCGTGCCGGACCTGCTCGTGGACACCCCCGAACCCGACCGGGCCCTGGCCCTGGGCGTCCCCGCCGTGCGCGCGGAGCGGGGCGTGCGCCTGTCCGGGTTCGGCGACGAGGACACCGCCGCGCTCGTGCGGCGCCTCGTCGAGGGCGACGTACCGGTCCACGGGGTGCGGCGCGTCCAGCAGTCCCTGGAGGAGGTCTTCATGGACCTCACCGGCCGTGAGGGGCTGCTGTGATCCTGACGGCGGTGGGACTCGAACTGCGCAAGGCGCGCAGGCTCCGGGTCGTGGTGGTCTGCGCGGTCATGGTGGCCGCCGTCGTGGGCCTGTCCTGCATGAACCTGATGTCGGACTCCGCACGGGAGGGCTTCGGCGATCCGGCCGCCCAGCCGTGGGAAAGCCTGTTCATGAGCTACGTCATGATCGCGGCCATGACCTCGCCCCTCCTGGTCTCGGTGCTGGCCAGCAGGCAGGTCGACATCGAGCACCAGGGCCGGGGCTGGACGCTGTCGCAGGTGGCCGGGTTCGGTCCGGGACGGCTGTGCCGGGCCAAGGTCGCGGTGCTGGGTCTGCTGCTGGCGGTCGCGGTGGCCGTCCAGACCATCCTGGTCTTCACGGCGGGCCTGGCCGCGGGGATCACCGTGGAGCCGCGCGTCGGGATGTGGGTCTGGTACGCCTTCGGCCTGCTCCTGGTGAACCTGGCGATGCTGTGCCTGCACGTGCTGCTGGCCGCCCGGGTGGAGAACCAGCTCGTCGGGCTGGCGCTCGGGCTGCTCGGCTCGTTCTGCGGGGTGTTCACCCTACTGATGCCCCCGGCCCTGGCGCGCGCGCTGCCCTGGGGCTACTACGCGGTCGTCTCCCCGCTGGGGATGGGAGACGACGGCTTCGTCGCGATCACGCCCGGATACGGCTGGCTGGCCGCGTTCCTGGTGCTCGTGGCCGTCCTGTTCGCCGTGGCCGGCCACCGCTTCGACCGGACGGAGGCGTGATGGGGATGGTCCTCGCCGAACTCGCCAAGCTGCGCCGCTCGGCCCTGTGGATCGTGGCCGTGGTGCTGCCGCTGCTCGCGGTCATCACGGGGACGGTGAACTACGCGGGCAACGTGGAGGCCCTCTCCTCCGGGTGGGCGTCCTACTGGTCCCAGGTGGTGCTCTTCTACGGCATGGTGTTCATGTCGATGGGGGTCGCGGTGGCGGCGTCGGCCGCCTGGCGCATGGAGCACCGGGGCCACAACTGGAACCTGTTGATGGCCACCCCCGCGCGGGCGTTCTCGGTCGTCGGCGCCAAGCTCGCCTCGCTCGCCCTGGTGGTCGTGACGATGCAGTCCGTGCTGCTGGGGCTGGTGACGCTGAGCGGGAAGCTCGTCCTGGGCCTGGACGGCTGGCTGCCCTGGCACAGCGCGGCCGCCGCCCTGCTGGGCGTCGTCGCCGCGCTGCCGGTCGCCGCGTTGCAGTCCCTGCTGTCGATGCTGGTCCGCTCCTTCGCCGCGCCCGTCGCCCTGGGCCTCCTGGGCTGCGTCGCCGGGATCGGCCTCCTCTACTCCGGGGAGGGCGGGGTGGTCTCCTACCTCCTGCCGCAGTCGCTGGTCACCACGTCGCTCAGCCTGGGCAGCACCGCCGTCTCCGACGCGGGGTCCCTCGACCTGCCGACGGCGTTCTCCGTCGTGCTGGCGGCCGCGGCGACCACCCTCGCCCTGTGGGCGCTCTCCGCGACGGTGCTGAGCCGCCGGGACGTGCGCTGAGGGCCCGTCCCGGAGGAAACGCGAAGGCGACCGGGGGACGGTCGCCTTCGCGGCACGGGGGACCC
>NZ_QPFC01001320.1:0-4636 GCF_003427465.1 Nocardiopsis sp. TNDT3
GCGGCCGCCGCCCCTGGTGTGCCTGGTCAGCCGACGACGATGTTCACCAGCTTGGGCGCGCGCACGACCACCTTGCGGATCTGCTTGTCGCCGATGAAGCCCTGTGCCTTCTCCGAGGCCAGGGCCAGCCGCTCCAGCTCCGCCGGGTCGATGTCGGGCGCCACGGACAGCTTGTCACGGACCTTGCTCTGCACCTGCACCACGCAGGTCACGGACTCCTGCACCAGCAGGGCCGGGTCGACCTCGGGCCAGTTGCCGACGGCGACGCTGCCGCTGCGGCCGAGCTTCTCCCAGCCCTCCTCGGCCACGTAGGGCGCGAACAGGGACAGGGAGACGGCCACGGCCTCGGCGGCCTCGCGGACGGCCGGGTCGGCGGCGCCGGGGCCGGAGTCGATGGCCTTGCGGACGGCCGAGACCAGTTCCATGGTGCGGGCGATGGCCACGTTGAACCGGCGGGACTCGACCAGGGCGGTGATCTGGTCGACGGTGCGGTGCGTGGTCCGGCGCAGGTCGGTGTCGCCCTTGGCGGGGTCGGTTCCCGGCGCGCTGGCCGCGCCCGCCTCGCTCATCACCCGGTAGGCGCGGTTGAGGAACTTCTGCGCGGCGACGACGGAGACGTCGGCCCAGTCCACGTCCTCCTCGGGCGGGGAGGCGAAGAGCATGGTCAGCCGGACCGCGTCCACGCCGTAGGCGTCGATCTCCTTGCCCAGGTCCACGCCGTTGCCCAGGGACTTGGACATGGCGCGGCCCTGGTTGATGACCTGGCCCTGGTTGGTCAGGCGGCGGAAGGGCTCGGTGAAGGACACCATGCCCATGTCGTACAGGACCTTGGTGAAGAACCGGGCGTACATCAGGTGGAGCGTGGCGTGCTCCTTGCCGCCGATGTAGTGGTCCACCGGTCCCCACTTCTCCACCGCCTCGGTGTCGAAGGGGGCGGTGTCCAGGCGCGGCGAGCAGTAGCGCAGGAAGTACCAGGACGAGTCCACGAAGGTGTCCATGGTGTCGGTGTCGCGCTCGGCGGGGCCGCCGCAGGAGGGGCAGTCGACGTTGACCCATTCGGTGGCCGCGGCCAGGGGCGAGACGCCCTTGGGGGCCAGCTCGGCGCCCTTGAGTTCGGGCAGGGTCACCGGCAGCTGCTCGTCGGGGACGGGCACCTCGCCGCAGGAGGGGCAGTGGATGATCGGGATGGGGGTGCCCCAGTAGCGCTGGCGGGACAGCAGCCAGTCGCGCAGGCGGTAGTTGATCGTGCCCTGTCCGGTGCCGAGCTCGGCCAGGATCTCGATGATGCGCTCGATGGCCTCGGTCTTGGCCAGGCCGTCCAGCGGGCCGGAGTCGCGCAGGACGCCCTCCCCCGCGGTGGCCGTGCCCGTCTCGACGGGGTCGGGTTCGCCGGTTTCCACCACGACCCGGACCGGGAGGTCGAAGGCCAGGGCGAAGTCCAGGTCGCGCTGGTCGTGCGCGGGCACGGCCATGATGGCGCCGTGGCCGTAGTCGGCCAGGACGTAGTCGGCCGCCCACACGGGCATGCGCTCGCCGTTGACGGGGTTGATCGCGTAGCGGCCCAGGAACACGCCGGTCTTGGGGCGCTCGGTGGCCTGGCGCTCGATGTCGGAGAGCTTGGCGACGTCGGCGCGGTAGGCGTCGAAGGCCTCGCGCTGTTCGGGCGCGCACAGCTCGTCGGCCAGGTCGGCGTCGGCGGCCACGACGAAGAAGGTGGCCCCGTAGAGGGTGTCGGGCCGGGTGGTGAAGACGGTGACGGGCTCGTCGCGGCCCTCGATGGCGAAGTGGACGTCGGCTCCGGTGGAGCGGCCGATCCAGTTGCGCTGCATGGCCAGGATCTCGTCCGGCCAGCGGCCGTCGTCGAGCTGGTCCATGTCGTCCAGCAGGCGCTGGGCGTAGTCGGTGATGCGGAAGTACCACTGGTTGAGGCTGCGCCGCACGACGTCGGCTCCGCAGCGCTCGCACCTGCCCTGTACGACCTGCTCGTTGGCCAGCACGGTCTGGTCCTGGGGGCACCAGTTGACGTGGCCGTCCTTGCGGTAGGCCAGTCCGCGCTCGAAGAAGCGGGTGAACAGCCACTGGTTCCAGCGGTAGTACTCGGGGTCGCTGGTGTGCAGGCGTCGCGACCAGTCCACGCTGATGCCGTAGCGCCGGAACGAGGCCGCCTGGGTCTCGATGTTGGCGTAGGTCCACTCGGCGGGGTGGGAGTTGTTCTTGATGGCCGCGTTCTCGGCGGGCAGGCCGAAGGAGTCCCAGCCGACGGGGTGCAGGACGTTGTCGCCGCGCTGGAGGCGGTAGCGGCTGATGACGTCGCCGATGGCGTAGGCCTCCGCGTGGCCCATGTGCAGGTCGCCGGAGGGGTAGGCGAACATGTCGACGATGTAGGAGCGCGGGCGGGTGTCCCCGGGGTCCTCGTCGGCCTGGAACGGAAGCTCAGCGGCCCAGCGCGCCTGCCACTTGTCCTGGAGGGCACGGGCGTCGTAGGTGTCGCCCGTCGTCTGGTCGCCGTCTGCCGCTGTCATCGCCACGTGTTCCTTAGCCGGTTCGGGGTGTACAGCACTCAGGTTAGCGGTTGGCGGGTCGGGGCGCGGACGGGTTCCGCGCAGCCCCGCGCGGGTGCGCCCGGGGGCGGCGGCCGGGGCCCGGAACCGGAGACGCGCTCCCCCCGCCCCGCGCGGGCGGGCCCGGCGCCACCGCCTCTCCCGCTCGGTCGCGGGGTCACGGAGAGCGAGGGGGAAGATCGGTGAGATTACGGACTCCCGACCCCTCCACACCGACCAGCCGGTTTGTTACTCTGCCGTCAAAGTGGCGCAGAACACGCGACTCGGGTCACATCATCCCGAATCATCGCGTATCCACTGGACCCATCTGGCTGCGGGAGGCCCCCATGCTCAACCTGTCCGTGCTCCTGGAGGACGGTGCCCGGTCGGCTCCGGAGAAGGAGTGCCTGGTCTTCGGCGACCTGCGCCTGAACTACGCGATCACCAACATGATCGCCAACCAGGTGGCCAACCTGCTGGTCTCGCGCGGGATCAGGCCGGGGGACCGGATCGCGCTGGCCAGTCCGAACGTGCCCTACTTCCCCTTCGTGTACTTCGGCGCGCTCAAGGCGGGCGCGGTGATCGTGCCGCTGAACGTGCTGCTGACCCCGCGCGAGATCGCCTACCACCTGGAGGACTCCGGGGCCAGGGCCCTCTTCGCCTTCACCGGCACGCCGGAGCTCCCCCTGGGCGATCGGGCCTTCGAGGCCTTCGGCCAGGTGGACTCCTGCGAGTTCTACGTGGACCTGCCCGCCTCCCCGGGTGCCACGGAGTCGACCATCGACGGCGCCGAGACCTTCTGGAAGGCGCTGGAGGGTCAGCCCGGCGAGTTCGAGACGGTGCAGGCCAGCTCCGACGACACCGCGGTCATCATCTACACCAGCGGCACCACCGGCAAGCCCAAGGGCGCCGAGCTGAGCCACCACAACCTGCTGCTGAACGCGGTCGGCTCGTCCAGGCTGGTCGAGCCCCACCCCGACGGCCGCGACGTCGCCCTCGTGGTCCTGCCGCTGTTCCACATCTTCGGCCAGACGGTCATGCTCAACGCGGCCCTGTACCGGCACGGCACGATGGTCCTCATGCCGCGCTTCGACGGCGCCGAGGCGCTCAGGCTCATGGAGAAGGAGGGCGTCACCGCCTTCGCGGGCGTGCCCACCATGTACTGGGGGCTGCTGGGCGCGGTCCGGGCCGCCGAACCGGGAACCTACGACCTGGAGAAGATCGCGGGCAACGTGGTGGACGCGGTCTCCGGCGGCGCCGCCCTGCCCGGCCAGCTCGCCGAGGACTTCACCAAGACCTTCGGCGTGGGCATCAAGGAGGGCTACGGCCTGTCCGAGACCTCACCGGTGGTGTCGTTCAACAACCCCAAGGTCAAGGCCAAGACCGGCTCCATCGGGCAGCCGGTGTGGGGTGTGGAGATGAAGCTCATCGACCCCGAGTGGAACGAGGCGGCGGAGGAGGGCGAGATCGCGGTGCGCGGGCACTGCGTGATGAAGGGGTACCACAACCGCCCCGAGGTCAACGCGGAGGTGATCCGCGACGGCTGGTTCCGCACCGGGGACATCGCCCGCCGCGACGAGGAGGGTTTCTACTTCATCGTCGACCGGTCCAAGGACATGATCATCCGCGGCGGCTACAACGTCTACCCGCGCGAGGTCGAGGAGGTCCTGATGACCCACGAGGCGGTCAGCCTGGCCGCGGTCGTGGGCGTGCCCCACGACACCCACGGCGAGGAGGTCAAGGCGTTCGTGATCCCCAAGGAGGGCGCCGAGGTCACCGCCGAGGGGCTCGTCGCGTGGGCCAAGGAGCGCCTGGCCGGGTACAAGTACCCGCGCGAGGTGGAGTTCCGCACCGAGCTGCCGATGACCTCCACCGGCAAGATCCTCAAGCGCGAGCTGCGCGGCTGACCTCCCGCGCGGCGGGGCCGGTCCTGTTTTCTTCGGGCCTCCGCTTCGCCTCGGCCCGCCCGTCGCCCGCCACCGCCCGCCGGGGGCGCTTCGCGACGGGGCGGGCCACCACCCTCAACCGACGCCTACGGCGCAGTCCTGCTCGCAGTCTCACCTCCAGCACCCCGTGGACGCCCGAACCCTCCCCCC
>NZ_QPFC01001321.1:0-1182 GCF_003427465.1 Nocardiopsis sp. TNDT3
CCGCCGGGTCCGCGACCCCCTGGAGTCGCTCACCCGCCGCGAGAACGAGGTCCTGGCGCTGATGGCGGAGGGGCTCGACAACGGGGAGATCGCCGAACGGATCGTGGTCACCGAGAACGCGGTGCACAAGCACGTCGGCAACATCTTCGCGAAGCTGGGGCTGTCGCCCTCCGACAGCGGGCACCGCCGGGTGCGCGCGGTGCTCGCCTACCTCGACAGCAGGTGAGCGGCCCCGGCCGGATCAGGCGGGTCGGCCCCCGGCGGGGGCGGGTCAGCGGCCGGACGCCGGGGCCTCCTCACGGGTTCCCCCGCGGGTGACCAGCAGGCCGGTGGCTGCCGCGGTGAAGAACATCAGCACGCCGTACACCGCGGACGGAACGGCCATCTCGGTGCTGCCGAGCAGGGCCGGGCTGAGCGCGATGGCCAGGGACAGCGTGGTGTTGTGCAGGCCGATCTCCATGCAGGAGGCGATCGCCTCGGGGCGGCCGGTGCCCAGGACCCGCGGCGCCCAGTAGCCGATGGTGAGGCTGGCGATGTTGAACAGCAGCACCATCAGCCCAACGGAGACGATGTAGTCGCCGATGCTGTCGAGTTCCTGGTAGAGCGCGACGGCGATGACGCCGAACAACACAGCGACGGAGGCGATCTTGACCGGCCTCTCCATGCGCCGGGCGAAGGCGTCCGCCCTCGCCCTGACGAGCATGCCGACGGCGACGGGGACCAGGATGACCGCGAACACCTGGAGGACCTTGCCGACCTGGAGGCCGAGGGTGTCGCCGTCGCCCATGAAGCGGGCGATGGCCAGGTTGGTGATCAGCGGCAGGGTCACCATGGCGGTGAGGGAGTTGAGCGCCGTCAGGGAGATGTTGAGCGCGACGTTGCCGCGGAACAGGTAGCTGTACAGGCTGGCGGTGGTGCCGCCGGGCGAGGCGGCGAGCAGCATCATGCCCACCGCCAGGGCGGGCGGCGGGTCGAAGAGCAGGACGAGGGCGAGGCAGACCAGGGGCAGGACGAGGATCTGGCAGCCCAGAATGAGCGCGACCGTGCCGGGCATGCTGGTCAGTCGGACGAAGTCCCCGACGGTCAGGCTCAGGCCGAGGCCGAGCATGATGACGGCGAGTGCCGCCGGGAGCGCGATCGTGGCGATGGTGGAATCCATGGGCGGACACCTCGGGGCGGGCC
>NZ_QPFC01001322.1:0-1623 GCF_003427465.1 Nocardiopsis sp. TNDT3
CGCCGCCGGGCGGTGCTGCCCGCCGTCGGCAGCGGAGCCGCCGCGCTCGTCCTGCTGCTGCCCATGTCTGCGGAGCACATGAGTGTCCAGATCGCCGTCAACGGCCTGGTCGCCTTCACCTGGACGACCGTTCTGTCCCTGTCCCTGCGCCGTGCCGCCTGACCGACCCGTACTCTTTCGCCCGAACGTTCGACGGAAGGAACCGCCATGAAGTACCTGCTGCTCAGCTACACCCCGGCCGCCGCCTGGGACGCCGCGACCGCCGACACCCCCTCCGAGGAGGCGCTGGCGGCGTTCGCCGCCTACCAGGAGTTCGAGCGGGAGCTGATCGAGACCGGCGAGTTCGTCAGCAGCGAGGGCCTGGGGCACCCGGCGGTCAGCACCACGGTCCGCGGGGCCGAAGGCGGCGTGGTGGCGACTGACGGGCCCTTCGCGGAGCTGAAGGAGGTCCTGGCCAGCTTCGCCGTGATCGACGTGGCCAGCCAGGAACGGGCCGTGGAGATCGGTTCGCGCATCGTCGAGGCGCTGGGTGAGCCGATCGAGATCCGGCCGATCATGGGCGAGGACTTCACGGCGTGAACGACCGCGACCGTGCGCAGCGGCGCCCGCCGGTGGCGGACGGCCAGCGCGACGGCGGGCGGCGGACCCCCGGCACGGACGCGGACATCGAGCACCTGCTGCGCACCGAGGCGCCGCAGGTGCTCGGCGCCCTGGTGCGGCGCTTCGGCCGGTTCGACGCCGCCGAGGACGCGGTGCAGGAGGCGCTGCTCGCCGCGAGCCGGGCCTGGCCCGCCGACGGCGTGCCGGAGAACCCGCGCAGCTGGCTGATCCGCGTCGGCTACCGGCGCCTGGTCGACCTCCTCCGCGCCGAACAGGCCAGGCACCGGCGCGAACAGGAGATCGGCGCCGCCGAACTGGCCATGCGGGAGCCGGACCGGAGGGCGGGCCCCGCCCGGGAGAGCGACGACAGCCTGGCCCTGCTGTTGCTGTGCTGCCACCCCGCGCTGAGCGCCGCCTCCCAGGTGGCGCTCACGTTGCGCGCGGTGGGCGGCCTGACCACCGCCGAGATCGCGCACGCCCACGGGACCTCGGAGAACACCATGGGCACGCGGATCAGCCGCGCCAAGCAGCAGCTGGCCCGGGTCGGAGCCCGCGTCACCCCGCCGACCGACGCCGACCGCGACAGCCGGATCACGGCGGTGGCGAAGGTGCTCTACCTGGTCTTCAACGAGGGTTACACGACCTCCGAGGGCGACCAGCTCGCCCGCGTGGACCTGACCGGCGAGGCCATCCGGCTGACACGCATGCTCCACGACTCTCTGCCCGACGACGCCGAGGTCACCGGCCTGCTCGCGCTCATGCTGCTCACCGAGGCGCGCCGTCCCGCACGCACCGGCGACCACGACGAGCTGGTGCCCCTGGACGAACAGGACCGGTCGTTGTGGAACGCCGACCTCGTCCGCGAGGGCACCGCGCTGATCGACGGCGTGTGGAACCGCGGTGAGGTCGGCCCCTACCAGTTGCAGGCGGCGATCGCGGCCGTGCACGCGACGGCCTCGGCGCCGGAGCGGACCGACTGGGTGCAGATCGCGGTGCTCTACCTGTGGCTCGAACGGCTCAGCC
>NZ_QPFC01001323.1:0-1695 GCF_003427465.1 Nocardiopsis sp. TNDT3
GGCCCCCTTCCGCCTCCGGGCGGAAGGGGGCCCTCGCTCTCGGCGTTCTCCCCCGTCGGGCAGGGGTCGCTCCGCCGGAGGCCGCATCCCGCGCAACGGCCGTGGACGCCGTGCCCCGGGCGGTACGCCTCACACGGTGTGCCCCCGGGCGGCCCAGTCCTCAGAGTGCGCGGTCCTCAGGTGTCCGGTGCGCCGGTGTCCCTGGGGTCCTCGGCGTCCGGAACGTAGCCCGCCGTGTCAGTGGTCCGGTCGCGCTCGTCGTCCCGGTCGCCGTGGGGCGTGTCCGCCGGATGCTCGTAGGGCCTGTCGGGGTGCTCGCTCCGCACGGCCGCGCCCTCGTCGACGTCGGGCGTGACGTCGTCGCTCTCCTCGTGCATGGCCTCCTGCTCGGCGCTGCGGGTCTCCCCTCCCCAGCTCTCGCGCGGGTAGAGGTCGCTGCGCTCGGAGCGCACCGCCTCGTCGATCCCCCGCGGCTCGGACGAGCTGTCGGTCCCCGGCATGTCGGGGTCCTCGAAGTCGTACTCCTGGATGTCGTAGTCGGCCTCGATCCGCCGCTCCCGGGCGACGGCCTTGCTCAGCTCGGGGTCGTCCCCCATGTCGGTGTCCACGTCATAGGGCTCTTCAGTCATGTCCGCCCCCCTTCCCTCGTTAGTCCCGTGCCCCAAACCGGCACACCTATGTCACCGGCGGGCGCACGGGACGGCGGGCGGGCCGGGGGCGGCCCCGCCGAACGCCCCGCTACCGGCGTCGGGCGCGCTCGGCGCGGCGCAGCAGCAGCGGGCGCAGGGCGGCCTCCAGCGCGACGGAGCCGTCGAGCTTGCTCTGGCCCACGACGCGGTCCTCGAAGTGGATGGGGATCTCCACCATCTTCTGCCCGCGCCGGTAGGCCCGGTAGTGCATCTCCACCTGGAAGGCGTAGCCGGTGCTCTCGCTGCCGGGCAGGTCCAGGACGCGCAGCGCCGAGGCCCGCCAGATCTTGAAGCCCGCGGTGACGTCGCGGATGGGGATGGACAGCACGGTCTTGACGTAGGCGTTGGCCCAGCCGCTCAGCAGACGGCGGCTGAGGTTCCACCGCTCGGACAGGCTGCCGCCGGGGACGTAGCGGCTGCCGATCACCACGCCCGCGTTGGTGGCGTGCAGGGTGCCGAGCAACTGGGGAACGTAGCCCACGGGGTGGCTGAGGTCGGCGTCCATCTGCACCACGTGGTCGGCGCCCTCCTCCAGGGCGCGGGTCATGCCAGCGACGTAGGCGCGGCCCAGGCCGTCCTTGGCGGTGCGGTGGACGACGCCGACGCGTCCGGCGAACTCGACCGCGAGCTTGTCGGCGACCTCGCCGGTGCCGTCGGGGGAGCCGTCGTCCACGACCACCACCCGCAGCCGCGGCAGGTCCAGGGCCATGAGCTGGCCCACCAGCACGGGGAGGTTGTCCGCCTCGTTGTAGGTGGGCACGACCACCGTCACCCGGGAGTCGGCCCACGGCGCGGGGAGCGCCACGGGTTCGGGGGTGACGCGCACGGGCGGGGAGGACGGCTGCTGGGGAGACGGCTGGGAGGACATGCGCGGCGGCTCCTGCGGATCGGACGGGCGGTGCGGGACGGGCGGAGCGTACGCGGGATACGCGTGTGAACGGTAGGGTACGCGGTCCTTTCCTCCGTTCGCAGAGGAGAAGTCCCCTTTCCCCTCCCCGCTCACTGC
>NZ_QPFC01001324.1:0-1135 GCF_003427465.1 Nocardiopsis sp. TNDT3
GTGGGGGCGGACGCGGTGTCCGCCCCCACACGCGTGCGCGGGGGCGGGTCGGCAGGTCACCGGCCGGGGAGGACTATCGTGTGCTCAGGCGCCCCGGTACGACAGGAACCGGACGCGCCCCACGCGTTCGGACCACGAGGGGGCACACATGGAGACGACGCAGGGACGCCCCGCCCGCCTGCGGATCGGCGTCATCGGATCCGGCCGGGTCGGCTCCGTCCTCGGACAGGCCCTCGGCCGGGCCGGGCACAAGGTCGTCGCCGCCTCCGCGGTCTCCGACGCCTCCCGTGCCCGCGTCGCCGACCGCCTGCCCACCGCGCGCGTGCTCGAACCGGCTCAGGTCGCCGAGGCCAGCGACCTCGTCCTGCTCACCGTCCCCGACGACGCCCTTCCCGAACTCGTCGAGGGGCTCGCCTCCACCGGCACCGACCTGCGCGGCAAGATCCTCGTCCACGCCAGCGGCGCCCACGGCTACGGTGTCCTGGCCCCCGCCACCCTCGTCGGCGCGCTGCCCCTCGCGCTCCACCCCGCCATGACCTTCACCGGGCGCGACGAGGACGTCGACCGCCTCGCCAACTGCGCGTTCGGCGTCACCGCGCCCGAGCAGCTGCGCCCCATCGCCGAGGCCCTCGTCGTCGAGATGGGAGCCGAACCCGTGTGGATCACCGAGGACAAGCGCACCCTCTACCACGCGGCCCTCGCCGGGGGCGCCAACCACCTGGTCACCCTGGTCTCCGACAGCGCCGCCCTGCTCGCCTCCGCCGGGGTCCCCGAACCCGGCCGCATGCTCGCGCCCATGCTCAGCGCGGCCCTGGACAACGCCCTGCGGCTGGGCATCCACGGGCTCAGCGGCCCCGTCCTGCGCGGCGACGCCGGAACCGTCGCCGGGCACATCGAGCAGCTGCGGGAGAACGCCCCCGAGAGCGTGGCCAGCTACGTCGAACTCGCCCGGCTCACCGCCGACCGCGCCATCAACGCCGGAATGCTCAAGCCCGAGGACGCCGCGCGCCTGCTCGACGTCCTCCGCCGCTGAGACGCCGCCGGGTCCGGCGCGCGCACGGCCGCCGCGACGCAGAACACCACCACGGGAAACCACCGATGACCGCACCGCACCCCGCCGCCCCCGCCCCCCTCG
>NZ_QPFC01001325.1:0-1173 GCF_003427465.1 Nocardiopsis sp. TNDT3
CCGCCCGCCCCGGCCCCGCGGCGCCCACGGCCCGGCTCCGCGCCGCACCGCCCGCCCGGTTGTCCACAGGCCCGATCCGCCCGTGGCGCTACGCCGGGCCGCCGGTGTTTCCTGGATACAGGGGCCCACGGGGCCGGTCGGCACCGTGCTTCCCGGATTCGGGACCGCCTCCCGCACCCGTGCCGCTTCTCCACAGACCGCTCTCTCCACGGGCCGCTCGTCCACAGGCCGCCCTCTCCCCTCGCGGCCTGTCGCGACCTTCTCATAGGCTCGATCCATGACCACCGCGCTCCTCCCGTCCGCCCTCTCCCCCTCCCGGGCCTCCGACTTCCTCCAGTGCCCGCTGCTGTTCCGCTTCCGCACCATCGACCGCCTCCCCGAGGCGCCCAGCGCGGCGGCCCTGCGCGGCACCCTCGTCCACGCCTGCCTGGAGCGCCTGTACGAGCTGCCCGCCGAGTCGCGCAACCCGCGCAACGCCGTCGGCCTCGTCGAGCCCCAGTGGAAGAAGCTGCGCGAGAAGAAGCCCGAGCTGGACGAGCTGTTCGCCGACGACGCCGAGCGCGACACCTGGCTGGAGTCCGCCCGCGACCTGGTCCGCCGCTACTTCGACCTGGAGAATCCCACCGCCCTGGAGCCCCGCGACCGCGAGATGCGCCTGGAGGTGTCCCTGCCCACCGGCCTGCGGCTGCGCGGCTACGTGGACCGCATCGACGCCACCCCCTCCGGCCAGATCCGGATCGTGGACTACAAGACCGGCAAGTCCCCCGCGCCCCGGTTCGAGGACAAGGCCCGCTTCCAGATCTTCTTCTACGCGGTCATGATCTGGCGCGACCTCGGCGTCGTCCCCACCCGCCTCCAACTCGTCTACCTGGGCGGCGACGGAGCGGTGCGCTGGTACGACCCCACCGAGGACGAACTCCGGGCCGCGGAGTCCGAGATCGCCGACATCTGGGCGCGGATCGAGGCGGCAGGACGCGCCGGGGTGTGGGAACCCCGCAGGAGCAAGCTCTGCGGCTGGTGCGAGCACCAGGCGCTGTGCCCGGAGTTCGGCGGCACCCCGCCGCCCCTGCCCGCGCCGACGGACCGCCCACGCGGGTGACCCGCCCGCACGCCGACCGCGCGCGTGACCCGGCCGGGCACCGGCAGGACGCGGGGCCGGCCCCGCACCGGGGA
>NZ_QPFC01001326.1:0-1651 GCF_003427465.1 Nocardiopsis sp. TNDT3
GGACACCCCCGCCGCCGGTCCCGGCGACGCGAACGGAGCCGCCCGATGACCGCCCCGCCCCTGCTGACCGTCGAGGAGCTCAGCGCCTCCTACGGAGCCGTCCGCGCCCTGGACCGCGTGTCCCTCACCGTCCCGGCCAAGGGCGTGTGCGCCGTCCTCGGCGCCAACGGAGCGGGCAAGACCACCCTGCTGCGCACCCTCACCGGCCTCCACCCGGCCGCCTCCGGGCGCGTCCTGCTCGACGGCGAGGACATCACCCGCCTGCCCGCCGAGAAGGTCATCACCTGCGGCCTCGCCCACGTCCCCGAGGGCGGCGGCGTCATCGTCGAACTCACCGTCGAGGAGAACCTGCGCCTGGGCGGGCTGTGGCGGTCCGACCGCCGCCGCGACTCCGCCATGGGCGAGGTCCTGGAGCTCTTCCCACCCCTGGCCGAGCGGCGCGCCAGGCCCGCCAGCACCCTCTCCGGGGGCGAGCGCCAGATGCTCGCCATCGGCCGCGCCCTCATGGCCCGGCCCCGGGTGCTGCTGCTCGACGAGCCCTCATTGGGCCTCGCACCCCTGGTCACCAGGCAGATCTTCACCCTCCTGCGCGACCTGCGCGACCGCACCGGGCTCACCGTCGTCCTGGTCGAGCAGAACGCGGCCGGGGCGCTGTCGGTCACCGAGACCGGGTTCGTCCTCAACCAGGGGCGCGTCGCGGTCGGGGGCGCCTCCGCCGACCTGCTCTCCGACGACCGCACGCGCCACGCCTACCTGGGCTTTTAGAGGAGTCCCCCGCATGACCCACTTCATCAACCTGACCCTCAACGGGCTGGCGTCCGGGGCGGCCTACGCGGCGCTGGCGCTGTCCCTGGTGATCATCTACCAGGCCACCCGCCTGGTGAACTTCGCCCAGCCCGCGCTCGCCCTGGTCGCGGTCTACACGGCCTACACCGTCACCCAGCTCACCGGCTCGTACTGGCTCGGCTTCGCCGCCGCGCTCACCGCGGGCCTGGCCGCGGGCGCGCTGGTCGAGCGGTTCGTCATCCGGCCCATCGCCCGCGTCTCCCAGCTCAACGCCATCATCGTCACCCTCGGCCTCCTCCTGGTCGTCCAGGGGCTGGTCGGGATGGTCTGGGGCAACGAGCAGCACGGGTTCGGCTACGCGTTCAGCTACGTGGGCCGCTTCTCGCCCGCCAACGTGTTCGCCCTGGTGTCGGTCGGAGCCGTCGCGCTGCTCCTGTTCGCCCTGTACCGGTTCACCCCCCTGGGCCTGCGCATGCGCGCCGCCGCCTTCCACCCCGAGGCCGCCCGGCTCAGCGGCGTGCGGGTGGGCCTGATGCTCACCGCGGGGTGGGCGATCGCCTCCTTCATCGGCGCCCTGGCGGGCATGCTCGCCGGACCGCCGTTCATCTCCCCGAACGTGTTCGACGCCGTGTTCGTCTACGGCATCACCGCCGCCGTCATCGGCGGCCTGGACAACCCGTTCGGCGCCGTCCTCGGGGGGATGCTCATCGGCCTCGGTATGTCCTACGTGTCCGGCTACGCCGGGCCCGAGCTGGCCACCCTCGCCGCCCTCGTCATCGTCGTCGCGGTGCTGAGCGTGCGCCCCGACGGCATCCTGTCCCGCCCGGCCGCGCGAAAGGTGTAGCGATGCCCTCACCCACCCGGC
>NZ_QPFC01001327.1:0-3209 GCF_003427465.1 Nocardiopsis sp. TNDT3
GGGCCGGTGCGCGTACGACGCACCGGCCCCCTTCCGTGAGGGGAGCCCGTCCCCGGAGGGCCCAAGGAGGGTTACGGGGTTCCGTCCCCGCAGTCGACGTAGTCGGTGACGCTGGCCGTGTACTCCTCCTGGGTGTCGAGGGTCTCCCAGTGTTCGTCCATGTAGGCGTCGACGAACTCGTCGCCGTTCACGGGCTCCCCGCACCAGGTGACCTCGTTGGCCTCCATGGCGTCGATGAGGGCGTCATCGATCCTCGCGGTGCCGTCGACCCCCTCGGCGCGCCACGCGTCCTTGTCGGGTTCGACGGCGTATCCGTCCCCGGTCTGCTGGAGGACGCCGCTTTCGAGGAGCCTGTCCCGGCTGCCGCCGATGTCCGCGACGACCTCTTCTGGGCCGTTCTCGGCGAGCATGCGGTCGAGGGTGAGCACCATGGCCTCCCGTTCTACCCAGAAGCGGGAGACGCGGTCCGCCGGAGGGCCTCCCACCGGTCCGGGCTCGGATTCGGGCGCGGAGCACGCGGCCAGGGCCAGGCACGCGGACAGGGGGACCGCCAGGAAGACGGGCGCACGGCCTTCACGGTGTGTCACAGGGCCTCCAGAACGGGTGGGGTGGTGGCGGTGGCGGTCACGCGGGTCACGAGCCTCCGGGCGGGTTCCCGAACGTCTCGAGTCCGCCTCCGAAGTAGGTCTCCGCCTCCTGGTAGCCGCCCATGTACTGGTCGGTGAACTGCTCCACTCCCTCGTGGGCGGGCGTGCTGTGATCGACCGGGTACCCGTACTCGTCCTCGTAGGTGATGTCGACGGTGGTGCTGTCCATGACGGCGCTGAGCGCGTCGTCCATCCCGGAGAGCGCGTCGTCCTCGTTGTTCCGCCACCGGTTGGGGTCCGTCTCGAAACTCATCGTGACGGAGTCGTCGATGACGAAGTCGTTGGGGAGGTCGGCCGCACTGAGCACCACGCCGTTCCGCTCGATGGTGAGCGCACCACCGTCGACCAGCGCCCTGAGGTGGCCCCGCTCCACGCCGTCGAACGCCCCGGGGGCGCTGTGGGCGAGGAAGTCGAACGTCGCCGCCTGGAAGGCGCGCGTGGTGCTCTCCTCGCCGGTGTGGACGGGGTGGCGGGGGGAGACCTCGTACTCGCCGTCCACGATCGCGTTCACGATGCTCTCCTTGGCCAGTCCCATCCCCGTCGACAGGGCCCTGCCGATGACCGGGACTTTGTCGGAGAGCTTTCCCGCCTCGCCCACCACGAACTCGGCGATCTGCGTGTTGCGTTCGATGGTCTTGTCGAGGTCGGCGCTCCGGTCCTCCGAGTCCAGGTACAGGGCGCGTTCCAACAGCCCCTGGAGCTGTCCGGCGCCGCGCGCGGCGGTCGCCTCGTTGCCGGACTCCAGGAACGCGATGGATTCCAACTGCTTGTACACGTCCACCGTGTTGACCATGCGTCCGGCGGTTTCGTCGTTGCCCACGAGGAGCTGCATGTACAGGGCGCGCTCCTCGGCGCCCAGGCGCACGGTGCCCGTCTCCGGATCGAAGTCCCCGATGCCCGTCACGGGGTTCTCGTTCAGATCCAGGATGTCGGTGTTGGCGAAGCTGTAGATGTGCGCGTCGAAGACGTCGGCGAGGCTGTCGGCCAGCTCCCCGTTGAACTGGGTGAACGAGGCGTCGGAGTACTCGTTGTCTCCCTCGGTCACGTCCACGCCGGTGTTGACGAGGGCCTCGTGCATCTCCGCTTCGGTGATGGTCTCCATGAACCCGGCGAAACCGTCCCCGGCCCGCTGGCGCACGTCGGGGTCCTCGCTGTGGATGTCCTCGGCCAGCCAGTCGGTGAGCTGGCGCGCGGTGCGGCCGTCGTCGTGCCACTCGTGGGTGAGCGTGCCCTCCAGCGCCCGTGTGCGCAGGTCCTCGTCGCCGTGGTCGACGCCCTCCTCCGTGTCGACGTGCTCGCCGGTGAGCATGTAGTAGTTGGCGTCGGTGTTGCGGCTGGCCACGTCGATGATGTGGGAGACCTGCTCGGAGTCGGGCAGCACCCCGTCGGGGTCGGGGTCGTCGCCCCAGGCGTCGAGGAACGCGCCGGTGGTCAGGTGCAGGTTGGTCGACAGCCCGTAGCCGCCCTGGAGTCCCTCGTCCGTGTGCTCCATGAAGGCGGAGAGCGCCTTCATGTCCATCCCCATGCTCACGGGCGTGCCGGGGAGCTTGTTCTCGGCGTCGGGGTTGATCCAGGAGCCCTCGACGGCGTACCGGAAGCTCTCGGGCAGGTTGTCGTACCCTCCGCCGAGCGCGGGGTCCGAGAGCGCGAGCAGCCCGTTGCCGAGGACGCCGAGGGCGTCCTCCCGCTCCTCGTCGCTCATGCCGGACTCGTTCATGAGGTCGGGGTAGACCATGATGCCCGCCCCGACCCCGTCCCTGCGGTAGGGCTCCTCCAGCTGGGCGTAGAACTCCTCCAGGAACGCGATCTCCTCGGGGCTGAGCTCCGTGCCGTCCTGCTGGTTCTGCCGGGCGCCGGTCCCCACCATCGTGAGCACGAGCATCATCTCGTGGTAGCGGTCGTCCAGCGGCTTGTCACCGGACCAGTAGGCGGCGAGCTCGTCGGCGTACTGCTCGGCGTTCTCGGGCGTGAGCTCGCTGTCGTCGATGAGCGAGGAGTAGCGGGAGGGGTCCAGGTTGAGGAACGCCCAGTTGGCGTTGCCCGTGTCCATGAGCTTGCGGACGTTCTCCGGGGTCGGACCCTGTTCGAGCATCGTCCGGACGTCCTCGGCGCCGTCCTGGAGCTTCTGCCAGTTGGTCTGCTCCTGGCTGATGAGCCCCTCCTGCACGGTGGCGAGCTCGTCGTAGAGGGCCCGGCACCGCGCCTCGTCCCCCGCGCCCCAGTCCGTCCAGAGGAAGCCGTCGGCCTGGGGGTGGGACGAGGTGATGTGGTCGTCCTTGTACTTGGCGGGGACGGCGTTCTCCTTCTCCGTCCTGCTGCTCTCCCAGGTGGTGACCTGGGAGTCGCGCTCCTCGTGGAAGGCCTTCACGATGTCCCCCCACCTCTCGGCCACCGAGGCCGCGTAGGTGACCGAGACGGCGGCGTCCCGCCAGTTCTGCAGGTCCTCCTCGGACAGGCTCCGGATGTCCCAGGCGATGACGTCGGTGAACTCGCCCGCGGCCGAGTCGAAACTCCCGCTGAGGTCGTCGGCGCGGCCGAGGAGTCGTGCGTTGAGGACCTCCA
>NZ_QPFC01001328.1:0-3986 GCF_003427465.1 Nocardiopsis sp. TNDT3
GCTCGGACCCGCCGCGGCGGTGTGCGCTCCCTCCCCCGTACCCGGCCAGGAACCCGTCCCCCGTCCCGGCCGGTCGGGCCCTCGAATCGCGCCTACTCGGGCCGGTGCTCGGCCTCCTCCTGCTTGATCCGGTGCAGCGGGGTGTCGTGCGGCTCCTCGGGCTCGGCCCGGGGCGTGTCGAGGACGACGTCGCTCATCAGGTCGAAGACCAGGGCCACGACGGCCGCCGCCACCAGCAGGACCGCGGCGACCACCAGCAGGACCACGGACATCCCCATGGCGACGCCGACCCCGCCCACGACGAACCCGACGCACGCCAGCAGGACCGCCGCCCACGACGACACGCGCCCGCGATGGCTGTTGCTCGGTGCGAGACTGCCGCCCTGGTGCTGGAAGCCCCGGATGCGCCCGAAACGGCTGTCGCTGTCGGGATGCTCCTTCTCCCAGGCCAGCGCCGGGTCGTCGGCCACCGGGTCGCGCCGCAGTACGGGCGACTCCCCGACGGCCTCCTTGGCCACGTCGTCGGGAGAACGCGGGGAGGGGGCCGACATGTCCCTCGCCTCACGGCCCTCGCCGCCCCGTGCCCCGCGGTCCTTCTTGTCTCGGTTCGTTCGCATGGTGATCCCCCCTGGGAACACGTTCGCGTCCGGTCCGTCCGCGGCCGTTCGGCCGCGGTGCGACCTCCTACCACGTGCCTACCCACGAAAGCCGGGAGCCATCGGCGCCCACGCCGAAAGCGAGGGGGGCGGTCGGCGTACGCGACCGGCGCCCCGTCCGCGCCGGTATCCGATCCCCCCTGGTACCGGGACGTCGCCAAAAACCTTCCGAACCCTCTGCCAGGTCTGTGACATGCGGGAACATATCGGTTGGTTCTCTTCGTTGCGCACAGGGAAACGTGCGGACGGGCCGCTCCACCTGAGAGGGTGGGCGTAGGGTTCGTGTCCTCTAGGATGTAGGGCCGAGGGCCCAGGAACCCCCGCCGTCCTCCGCGGCCACGGGAAAGCGGTCAGCGGGCCTAGATCTGAACTCCACGTGGGTGGAGCCAACCGCGATCTGCGAGGAGCGCATAGGAAGTGCCAGGGATACTCGACAAGCTCCTGCGCGCGGGTGAGGGAAAGATCCTGCGCCGACTCAACAAGCTGAAGGACCAGGTCAACTCGCTCGAGGAAGACTACGTCGACCTCACCGACGAGGAGCTGCGCGACCTCACCGGGGAGTACAAGGAGCGCTACGAGGACGGGGAGTCCCTGGACGACCTGCTCCCGGAGGCCTTCGCCACCGTCCGGGAGGCGGCCAAGCGCACCCTGGGCCAGCGCCACTTCGACGTCCAGATCATGGGCGGCGCCGCGCTGCACCTCGGCAACATCGCCGAGATGAAGACCGGTGAGGGCAAGACCCTGACCGGCACCCTCGCGGTCTACCTCAACGCGCTCGCGGGCAAGGGCGTCCACGTCATCACGACCAACGACTACCTGGCCAAGCGCGACGCCCAGAACATGGGCCGCATCTACCACTTCCTCGGCCTCGAGGTCGGCGTCGTCGGACCGCAGATGACCGCGGCCGACCGCCGCAGCGCCTACCAGGCCGACATCACCTACGGCACGAACAACGAGTTCGGCTTCGACTACCTGCGCGACAACATGGCGCTCTCGCTCAAGGACACCGTCCAGCGCGAGCACTACTTCGCCCTGGTCGACGAGGTCGACTCCATCCTCATCGACGAGGCCCGCACCCCGCTGATCATCAGCGGCCCCTCGGAGCAGAACTCCCGGTGGTACGCCGAGTTCGCCAAGATCGCCCCGCGCCTCAAGCGCGAGGAGGACTACGAGGTCGACGAGAAGAAGCGCACCGTCGGCATCACCGAGTCCGGCGTGGCCAAGGTCGAGGACTGGCTGGGCATCGACAACCTCTACGAGGCCGTCAACACCCCGCTCATCAGCTTCCTCAACAACTCGCTCAAGGCCAAGGAGCTGTACAAGCGGGACAAGGAGTACATCGTCAAGGACGGTGAGGTCCTCATCGTCGACGAGTTCACCGGCCGCGTCCTCGCGGGCCGCCGCTACAACGAGGGCATGCACCAGGCCATCGAGGCCAAGGAGCGCGTCAAGATCAAGGACGAGAACCAGACTCTCGCCAAGGTCACCCTCCAGAACTACTTCCGCCTCTACGAGAAGCTCGCCGGCATGACCGGTACCGCCCAGACCGAGGCGGCGGAGTTCACCCAGACCTACAACGTCGGCGTGGTGCCCATCCCCACCAACAAGCCGATGGTCCGCCAGGACGTCAAGGACGTCGTCTACAAGCACGAGGACGCCAAGTTCCAGGCGCTCGCCGAGGACATCGCCGAGCGCCACGAGGCCGGGCAGCCCGTCCTGGTCGGTACCACCAGCGTCGAGAAGTCCGAGCTGCTGTCCCGGATGCTCAAGCGCGAGGGCGTGCCCCACGAGGTCCTCAACGCCAAGAACCACGCCCGTGAGGCCGCGATCATCGCCCGCGCGGGCAAGCTCGGCGCGGTCACCGTCGCCACCAACATGGCCGGTCGCGGTACCGACATCATGCTGGGCGGCAACCCCGACTTCCTCGCCGACGAGGAGCTCCAGGGCCGCGGACTGAGCCCGCTGGAGACCCCCGAGGAGTACGAGGCCGCCTGGCCCGAGGCGCTGGAGAAGGCCAAGGCCGACTACGAGGAGGAGCACGAGAAGGTCGTCGAGGCCGGCGGCCTGTACGTGCTCGGCACCGAGCGCCACGAGTCGCGGCGCATCGACAACCAGCTCCGCGGCCGCTCCGGCCGCCAGGGCGACCCCGGCATCTCCCGCTTCTACCTCTCCCTCCAGGACGACCTGCTGCGCCTGTTCAACAGCAGCCGTCTGGAGGCGTTCATGAACCAGCTGAACATCCCGGACGACCAGCCCATCGAGTCCGGCATGGTCAGCAAGGCGATCGCCTCCGCGCAGGGCCAGGTCGAGACGCAGAACTTCGAGATCCGCAAGAACGTCCTCAAGTACGACGAGGTCCTCAACCGCCAGCGCAAGGTCATCTACGCCGAGCGCCGCAAGGTCCTGGAGGGCCAGGACCTGCGCGACCAGGTCATGAGCATGCTGGAGGAGGTCCTGCGCGGCTACGTCGTGGAGGAGACCGCCAGCGGCGACCCCAGCGACTGGGACCTCGACAAGCTCTGGCGGGCGTTCAAGCAGGTCTACCCGATCAGCTTCACCGTCGACGAGTTCATCGAGGAGAACGGCGACCTGCACACGCTGACCACCGAGGTGATCGCGGACCGCGTGGTGGAGGACGCCAACACCGCCTACGAGGCCCGCGAGGCCGAGCTGGGCGAGGAGGCCATGCGCGAGGTCGAGCGCCGGGTCATCCTCCAGGTCATGGACCGCAAGTGGCGTGAGCACCTCTACGAGATGGACTACCTCCAGGAGGGCATCGGGCTGCGCGCCATGGCGCAGCGCAACCCGCTGATCGAGTTCCAGCGCGAGGGATTCGACATGTTCCAGCAGATGCTGGAGGCCATCAAGGAGGAGTCCGTCGGCTACCTCTTCAACGTCGAGGTGCAGGTCCGCAAGAAGGAGGAGCCCGCCCTCACCACCGCCGCCGCGGCCAAGACCGCCGCGGCAGTCGGCGGCTCCGCCAGCGCGACCGCCGTCGCGACCGCGGTGGAGGAGGACGAGGAGGTCCAGGACGCCGCCTCCCCGGTGGAGGAGGCCGAGCCCGCCGAGGACGTGGTCGTCCCCGGCTTCGGCGAGGGCCAGCCCAACCGGCTCCAGTACTCCGCGCCGAGTGAGGACGGCACCGTCGAGCGCCACAGCGAGACGGCCGACGAGTACTCCGGCACGGCGCGCAACGCGCCCTGCCCGTGCGGCTCCGGCAAGAAGTACAAGAAGTGCCACGGCGACCCGGCCGCCAAGTAGGCGGACGGTAGGCCCCGGCGGCAGCCGGAACGAAACGCGCTCGGGCGCGGCTCCCACGGGGGCCGCGCC
>NZ_QPFC01001329.1:0-1031 GCF_003427465.1 Nocardiopsis sp. TNDT3
GCGGAAGTAGATGGCGGGGTTGTGGTGGCCGGGGTGCAGGGGTGTGGTCAGGCCGAGTTCTTCCTTGAGTTCGCGTAGGGCGCGGTGGGTGTGGGGTGCGCGGGCGGCGGAGGCGGTGAAGAAGCCGGTGGTGTGGGTGGTGAGCCAGGCCATGACGTGGGCGCCTTCGGTGAAGGGCGGGGTGGAGTGGTGGCGGAAGACGTCGTGGACGGTGACGGTGGTGTGCGGGGGCAGGGTGGGCAGCAGGTGGTGCAGGTACCAGCGGGCGAACCAGCCCTGGTGGGTGGCGTTGATGTGCAGGTGGTCGGTGCGCGGGGGCAGGTGGGCGGTGCTGGTGCGGATGTCGCCGTGGGTGAAGGTCCAGCGGGTGCGGGCCAGGTCGGTGGGGACGTGGCGGGGTGCGTGGTCGCGGGTGTCGAAGGAGTGCAGGTGGCCGGTGCCGTTGTCGCGTAGGGCGGACAGGATCCAGGTGGTGGACCAGCCGTGGTCGGTGCCGATCTGGACGGTGTGGGCGGGGGCGTTCTCGCGCAGGAGCAGGTAGGTGATCTCGGCTTCGATGTCGTCGGTGCAGGGGCGCAGGTGGGGGTTGGCGGTGTGGTGGTGGCGCATCTGGTCGCGGACGCGGGCCAGGTCGTCGCGGTGGGTGCGGTAGAGGTGGCGGATGTGGTCGAGGTCGATGGTGGTGGGCATGTGGTTTCCCCGGGTGCGGCATGGACACGGTGTGGTTGCTGAAAGTAGCAGTGTTGTCGCCGTGTGTTCATCTGGGGGTGGGTGTGTCGTTGTGCGCGGGAGGGCTCAGCGGCCGGTGTTGGGGCGGATGAGGCCGGAGTCGTAGGCGGCTATCACGGCCTGGGTGCGGTCGCGGACGCCGAGCTTGGTGAGGATGTGGGAGACGTGGGTCTTGACGGTCTCGGTGCCCAGGAAGAGGCGGTCGGCGATCTCGGCGTTGGTGAGCCCCTGGGCCATGAGGGTGAGGGTCTGGGACTCGCGCTGGGTGAGGGTGGCCACGGCGCGGGCGGCGGGTGTGGGGG
>NZ_QPFC01001330.1:0-1883 GCF_003427465.1 Nocardiopsis sp. TNDT3
CTGGACGACGTGCTGGCCGGGATCGCACGCGAGCACCCTGGCCTGGTCATCCCCGAACTGGCCCGCGACCGGAACACCTACGCCCGCAGGCCCGGACGGGAGGAGGCCTCCTACTTCGAGCGTTCGTTCCGTGAGCGCTGGGGGTTCCGCCGCTCCTACGACACCGCCTACAAGAACACGATGCTGGTGCGCGACACCCTCCAGAGCACCCTGGGCAAGGACGGCCTCGAAAGGCTCGCCCGCCCCGGGGAGGGCCTGCCCGTCCGGCTCCGGGAGTCGGCGACGGTGGACCCGACCCTGATGGCGAGGCTGAAGGAGTTCCTCCGCCCGAACACGGTCACCGTCCGGCTGCACGCGGAGTTCGGCCGGCTGTCCCACGACGGGAAGAGCACCGCCGAGACGGGCCTTCGGGTGCGCGGCACCGCCTCGGCCTCCACCGAGTCCGCGACCGGGAGCGCGTTCACCCTCGCCGTCTCCGCGGGTTCGGGCATGGTGCGCTCGGCCGAGGGCGACGCCCGCGGGTTCGCCCGGCTGCTCGGCGGGTTCATGGCCTCGATGGGCTGGAACCGGGTCGACCACTTCGACGCGGCGTACGGCCTGGAGCACAAGTCCGACGCCCGCCTGTTCTTCCCCGAGGGCTCGGACCGGTGGAGCGGCGAGGTGGTGCTCAGCGCCCGCCTGCACGACCACGACGCCGATGAGCAGGCCCGCGGCACCAGCCGGGGGACGGACCTGCTGGACAGGCCCATCAAGGCCACCTACTCCGTGGTCACGCCCACCACCGTCGGCGACAACCTGGTCTCCGCGCGGCCGGAACCGGGGCAGGCCGACCGGGAGCGGTCGGAACTGACCCCCGAAGAGGCCCGGGAGATGCTCGACCCCCGTCCGGGGCGCCGCGACTCCCCCGGGGAGGACGCCCCGGGCGCCGAGGACGGGGCCGCGCCGTCCGAGGGGACCGCCCGGACCTCCGGGGCGGAGGGGGAGGCCCCCGCCGACCCGCCGACCGACAACACGCGTGTCCTGCTGGACCACGGCGCGATCATCGAGCACGTCAACCCCCTGCTCCGGGAGGCGGGCGACACGGGACCGGGCCGCAACCTCCTGCGCCGCACCCTCGACGTGTTCTCCCGTCCGCGCCGGTTCTGGTCGGACGGGGGGCGGATGAAGCTCTCCTCCTTCCTGGACGGCGTCGGCGGATCGGCCCTCCTCGCCAACCTCGTGTCCCCCACCGCGGTGGCCTCCGATCCCGCCTCCTTCGCGGAGTCGGGCCGCCGCAGGCGGATCGAGATGCGGGGCACCTGGCTGTCCCCCAACGACATGCGGGCCACCGGGGTCACCAAGGTCACGGTCGGCGAGATCACCGACCTGAGGCTGACCAAGGCACAGGTCACCGTCCAGGCCGAGACGTCGTCGACGGCGTCCGCCGCCGTCACCAGGATCAGCGGCTTCTTCGCCCGCTTCACGGGCTTCGCCGGTGGGACCACCAACTCCATCGAGGAGGGCGGGGCCGAATCCGGCGCCGACCGGTCCACCGCCGACGGCATCATCCCCATGGCCGGTCCCTCCCACATCAGGAGCTTCCTCCGCCGCGGCGAGACGACGGACTCCGGGGTCTCCTCCGCCTCGGGGCTCCTCCTGCTGCCCAAGGCGGCGGCCGTCTACGCCTTCACCGCCGCGGGCGCGATCGCGCAGGCGTGGGAGTTCAAGAAGCACCGCGGCCTCAACCTCCCCAACTGGTGGACCCACAGGTACGCCGGGTGGAGGGCCCGGGTCGACGACCTCGTCTCGGGCTACATCACCGCCCGCGACGCCGAACAGGCCGGCGTCATCACCGACGCCGTGACCCACGGGGACGACGGCGCGCCCGAACCCTCGACCCAGGC
>NZ_QPFC01000154.1:0-11031 GCF_003427465.1 Nocardiopsis sp. TNDT3
CGCCGATGACCAGGCCCACGCGTCCGGCGGAGAGCGGGATGGCGTCGTAGAAGTCCCCGCCGATCTGGGTCTGGACCCCGTACCCGTCGGAGCGCAGCGGTCCCGCGGGCAGGTAGCGGTGGGCCGCGGTCAGCCCGTCCAGCCGGGGCAGGCTGCTGGGCAGCAGGCTGCGCTGGAAGGCCAGCGCGGTGCTGCGCTCCTGCTCGAACAGGCGGGCGTTGTCGATGGCCAGGGCCACGCGGGAGGCGATGGCGCCGACGAGGTCGCGGTCGAAGCCCCCGTAGGTGCTCTTCTGCCGCGGGGAGAGCCCGGACAGCGCCAGGGTGAGCACGCCCAGCACCTCGCCGCGGGCCCGCAGCGGGGCGGCGATGGCGGAGGTGACGCCGACCTGGCGCGAGACCTGGTCGGAGCGCGTGCTGGGCGAGTTCTCGAACAGGTACTCGCTGCTGACCACCGTCTCCAGGCGGCGCAGGGCCTGGGTGACGAAGTGGCGTTCGGGGTAGCGGACCTCGTCGCCGACCTCGAACCAGGTGCGCGGCGGGGGCGTCCACCCCTCGGCGTGCACCGACACCTGTCTGACCAGGCGGTCGCGGTCGTAGAGGTCGATGAAGCAGTGGTCGGCGAACTGCGGCACGAGGATGCCCGCGACCCCCCTGACCGTGGAGTCGAACTCCAGGGAGCTGGTCAGGCGGCTGCCGATGCGCTCCAGCAGACCGTACTGCTCCTCCACCCGTCCGCTGCGCAGGGCCTCCCTGGCGATCAGGGTGATGCCGTCGATCTCGCCGGCCTCGTTGTGCATGGGCACGGCCTGGGCGCGCACGTGGATCCAGGTCGAGTCGCCCCGGAGCACCGCGAAGGTGCCCTCCCACGGCTCGCCGCGCAGGACGCGCCGGGCCAGCTGGGAGGCGTGCTCCCGGTCGGACTCGTGGATACCGATGTCGAGCAGGGAGAGGCCGACGTAGTCGCGACCGCCCACGAACCCGAACAGCTCGCGCGCGAAGGGGTTCCAGTAGCGCAGGAGGCTGGCCCGGTCGATGACGACGATGGCGATCTGCGCCTGGTCCGCCACGGCGGCCGCGGCGAGCGCGTCACCCTTGGGGAAGGGCTCACCCCACCGTGTCATCTAGCCGCCACCTCGCCGTCATGAGCTGCATACATGCCCGCTCCGGGTACCCCGAACGACCGCACCTTGGAGCGAGCGTAGCAACACCGTCAACGTTCCCGCAGCGCAATGTGACAATCCTGATGAGCAACCAATCAACGCGTCCGTACGGTTCACGGCTTGGCGACGAAGATGTGCCCGGCGACGAGCGCCGAGAGCTCGGTTTCCCCGGTCTCACCGTCGGTCACGCGGACCCCGTCGTCAGAGGCTCGCAAGACCACTTCCTGTCCCGGTTGTACCCCGGATCGGCGCAAGGTGAGCATGATGTCGGCGTCCGACTGGATCTGCTCGCTGATACGCCGCACGGTGACCGTGGTCTCGCTGTTCCCGGCGACGTCGATCATCGGGACGATCGAGTCGTCGGTGAAGGGCTCGGGGGAGTAGTCCTCCAGGCCCAGCTCGTCCAGGCCCGGGATCGGGTTGCCGTGCGGGCACACCGAGGGGGCGTTGAGCAGCGTGACCAGACGCTCCTCCACGGCCTCGGAGATGACGTGCTCCCAGCGGCAGGCCTCGATGTGCACGTCCTCCCAGGGGAGTCCGATGACGTCCACGAGCAGGCGCTCGGCGAGCCGGTGCTTGCGCATGACGTGGGTGGCCAGGCGGCGCCCCTCGGCGGTCATGACCAGGTGCCTGTCGTTCTCCACCCGCAGCAGGCCGTCGCGCTCCATGCGGGCCACGGTCTGGCTCACCGTGGGGCCGCTCTGGTGCAGGCGTTCGGCGATACGGGCCCGAAGCGGGACGATGCCCTCCTCTTCGAGCTCGAAGACCGTACGGAGGTACATCTCCGTGGTGTCGATCAGCCCGTGTGCGGTCAAGTCTCCCCTCCCAAGGCTCTGTGCCCGGCGCGCGGTCACGACGGGCACGGCGGGTCTCTCACAACACAGGCCGGGGCGACGTGATTCCCAGGGGCCGAGTGGGGACCGGGGCGTCCGCAGGACCGCGGGAGCGACCACCGATACACGCAAGCATATCGTGGCGCGGGGCGCCCGGATTTCTGCCCGGTCTCACGATGCGGATACGTTCTCCCCCTGCGGCAAGGGCACTTGGTCACGCAGACGGGGGCCTTCCAGCCCACCGCGTGCGCCGGAGGGGCGTCGGGCCGTCGCCCACCTGCGGGAACCGCCCCCGAACTCCCGTACGAAGCGGCCAAGATCACTCCCGGGAGCGGCGCGCGACGAGCGCGTCACCGGACGGCCCGGTCAGGGCGCCAGGCGCTCCACGCTCCAGGAGCCGTCGGGTTCGCGCAGGTAGCGGAACCGGTCGTGCATGCGGTCGGCACCGCCCTGCCAGAACTCCACCTCGCTCGGCACGAGCCGGAAGCCGCCCCAGTAGGCGGGCCGGGGGATCTCCTCCTCGGCGGCCCAGACCGTGTCGAACTCCCGGTAGAGCCGGTCGAGTTCGGCCCGGTCCGCCACCGGCCGCGACTGGCGCTCGCTGGCCCAGGCACCCAGCTGGGAGCCGCGCGGACGCGAGGCGAAGTAGCGGTCGTTCTCCTCGTCGCTGAGCCGCTCCACCCGTCCGGCCAGCAGGACCTGGCGCCGGATGGCGTGCCAGGGGAAGACCGCGCTGGCGCGCGGGTCGGCCTCCAGGGCCCGTCCCTTGCGCGAGGTGTAGTTGGTGAAGAAGCGCAGTCCCGTGCTGTCGTAGCCCTTCATCAGCACGGTGCGGGCGCGGGGCATGCCCGAGGGCTCCACGGACGCCAGGACCATGGCGTTGGGTTCGGCCAGTCCGGAGTCGTAGGCCTCGTCGAACCACAGGTGGAACTGCGTCATGGGGTGGTCGGCGAGGCCGGAGCGCCTCAGGGGCGCGCCCAGGTACGGTTTGCGCAGTTCGGCGGGGTCTTGGTGGTCCACACGGGGCATCCTCTCGTGTCGGGTGCCGCGCGCGCCACCCGGACCCGCGCGTCAGGCGCACGCCGGTCCGGGGTCGACCGTGCCCGTGCTGACCTGGCCGCAGGCGGCGATCACGTGCTGGCGTTCGCCGTCCGAGCCCAGTGGGCCGACCACGACGAGCTGGACCATGCGGTCGCGGTACCAGTTGCCCTCGGAGGGCTCCCCGAAGCCGAGATAGCCGGAGACGGCGGACAGGTTGTGCGTGCCCTGGATGTTCTCCACGAGCGCCTGCTGCTCCTGCTCGTACCCGGCGTCGGTGCCCAGGAACGGCGAGGGCCGCTCGGTGGGCGCGGCCGAGGCCTCCCGGGGCCCGTCGCTCTGGGGGAGGGGGTGGGAGATGCCCCGCAGCGCGCGTGAGACCACCTTGAGCGCGTCGTGGGCGACGGCGGCGTGGGTGATCGAGGGCATGCCGCCGTCGGCCGCCACGGCCTCGGCGTCGGTCCCCCGCTCCTCCCCGGTCTCCTCGTCCTCCTCCTGGCCGTTGTAGAGCTCCCCGATGAGGGCGTCGGCCTCGGCGTAGAAGGCGCGCTCGCTGCCGCGCGTGTACTGGCTCCAGGCGCCGCTGGCGGCGAGCGGGGTGTAGAAGACGGGGTACCCGGAGGCGTGGCCGAGCGTCTCGGCGTGGTCGGTGACGAACTTGGCGATGTCGTCCCCGCCGAGGATGTCGACCCCGGCCTCCACGCACATCCCCTCCTCCTGGATCTGGTTGTGGAAGTCCATGAAGTCGGTGGAGCGGCCCGCGAAGTAGATGACGTCGGGCGGGTCCTCGGCGCACACCCGCGACAGCTGGTCGGCCTGGGTGGGGCCGCCGTCCTGGTAGGGCAGCACGCCGGGGAAGGGGTCGGCGCCGCCGTCGGCGAGGGTGACGGGGTGGGCCTGCCCGCCGTCCGTCCAGGGCTGGCCGCCCAGGGCGCGGAAGGCGTTCATGAACCGCACCGCCAGGTGGGGGCCGTAGCTCTCCCCCTCCTGGTTGTCGGCGATGGCCACGGCGGTGCGGGCGGGGCCCAGCGACTCGGGCTCCTGCCCCTCGACCAGCCCCTCGCCCGTCCACGGCACGCCGCGGTAGGCCCACAGGGCGGCCTGGTCGGCCAGGCGGGTGTTGGAGGGCGCCACGGGGAAGAAGTACTGGCTGTACTTGCCCGAGGTCTCCATGGCCACGTCGTCGAAGGTGGCGGTGGTGCCGACCATGGGGATCCGGGCCCCGCTGAGGACGCGGACGGCCTCGGTGTTGGGCTGGACGCTGTGGCCGAAGCCGACGGCGGCCACCGGCCGGTCCATGCCCAGGCCCTCGTCCTGGGCGCGTTCGACGATCGTCTCGGCGGTCTCGCGCGCGTACCGCCAGCCCTCGCCGGTGTTGGCGATCAGGATCTTGATCCGGGGCAGGGAGGCGTCGCCCGAGGCGTTGTGCTCGGCCTGCTGGTGGGCCAGGCCCAGCAGCTCGCCCTGGACCCCGGCCAGGGACAGGTCGCTGCCGCCGGTGGTGCTGAGTTCGGCGACGTAGGCGATGGTGACGTGGTTCTCGTCGTCCTCGTCGATCCGCTCGTTCTGCTCGTGGATGCGCTCGGTGACCTCGCGCAGGCGCTCGTGGAAGACGAAGTCGCCGAAGGTCACCCCGACGCAGTCCTTGCCGTGCCGTTCGATGCCCCGGGGCGTCCAGACCCCGCCCGACGCGCACGGGTTGAAGCGCTCGGCCACGACCGGGCCGACCACCCACAGGGCCAGGACGGCGACGGCGGTGGCCGCGGCGGTCGCCGTGGCCGCGACCCCGGTGATCGCACCGGCGGTGAGCACCCGGGCGCGCTCGGGCGGGTCGGGGTTGCCCGCCCAGGCGGAGGAGTCGGCCGGGATCCGCAGGGTGAGCAGCCGGGAGCGGCCCAGCACCCCGGCGGCGTGGCGCTCGCGCAGCCACCGCGACACCGCCTCCTCGGGGCGGCTGCCGTTCTCGGCCTCGGGCAGCGTGGGGTAGCGGGAGACGTCCACCCGGTCGTCCACCAGCGGCCGGGTGCCGCGGTCGCGCACCTGCACGACGAGCAGGGGGTCGGGGAAGGCGCGGCGCAGCCGCTCGTCCTCGATGAGGCGGACCAGGTAGCGGCCGACCCGGTCGAGGCGGTCCTGGTCCACGAGGAGCACGGGGCGCTGGCGGCGCCCGCGGCGCGGGGAGAACGGGCGGCGCCCCGGGGAGCCGCCGTGGGTGTGCGCGAGGTCGTCGAGGAAGGCGTTGACGGCGAGCCGGTGGACGCCGGGCGGACGCTCTCCGCGCGGGCGTTCGGCGGTGTCGTCGTCCTTCCCGCGCTCGGGCCGCTCCTGCGGGGGCACGACCGCGACGACCGCGTGCCGTCGGCGGCGCGGGGCCAGGGTCGCCCACCAGCCGTCGTGCGCGGGCGTGGTGTCGGGGCGCTCGGGAGGGCGGCCGCCACCGGCCCCGCCGGGCTCACCGCGTTCTCCGTCGGCCCCGGGGTCGCGGACGAGACGTCCGGTGAGGCGTCGGCGGTTGAGCAGGTTGAGGACGTGGACGCCGCGGGCGCGGTGGTTGCGCGGGACCGACTCCTTGTCGTCGCTGGCGGCCTGGGTGTCCACCACGTACCGGTGGTGGTTGAGCCAGCGGTAGGAGCGCCAGGGCAGGACGAGGAAGAGGCCGAGGCAGGCGTAGACGACCGCCAGCAGCAGGCCCACGCCCAGCGTGACCAGGTTGTTCAGCCCCTGGAGCACGAGCCCGAAGACACCGGCGACGACACCGCCCAGGATGACGGGCGCGGCCAGGGTGGCGAGGTTGAGGAGGAAGCCCCAGGGGGTGAGCACGTGTGTGTCGGCCTTGCCGAAGGTCACCCGTCCGGTGAGGCGGGCGACGAACACGGCGGTCCGCTGGAAGGCGCGGTCGTAGAGGCCGCGCAGGCCCGAGCGCAGGCGGTGGGGGTAGCGGCGCACGGCCCCGGTGCCGTCCGCCGCCCGGTCGGCGCCGCGGTCCGCGCTCCGGCCGTGTTCGAGCTTGGCCCGGCTCAGCTCGGCGACGACGTAGATCTGCGCCTTGGCGTTGGCGTCGAGGTCGGCCTCGTCCTGGACGACCTCCTCCCCCGAGACCGCGGAGCGGATGGCGCCGAGCCTGCACACGCGCAGCCACAGCAGGGAGCGCAGCCGCGCGAAGCGGGGCCAGGGCGGGGGCCTGCGCCCGCGCTCCTTGGCGGGCCGTACGGCGTCGGCCTCGGCCAGCAGGCCCGACATCAGGTCGTAGAGCTCCTCGGTGGTGGCGTGGGCCTCGTGCGCCCGGGACCGCGCCCCGGGCGCGGGGGCGTCGGAGGGGCGCGGGGGCAGACGCCAGACCGGCTGGTCGCCGCAGCGCTCGGTGAGCACCCGCAGCAGGGCCTCGCGGTCGGCGCCCTCCTCCAGTTCCAGGTCGAGCACGGGCGGGGGCTCGGCCACGTCGCCGCGCTGGGCGCCGCCGCGGTTGCCGACGGGGAGCCTGCGGGCGGCCCGCCGCTCCATCCTGCCCATGAGGCGGGTGTCGGCCCTTGTGGGGCGTACGCGCAGGGCGTCGAAGACCCGCAGGAAGGCGCTGCCCTCACGCCCGCGGGCGGTCTCGGGGTCGGTGCTGCTGTCGGCCACGTGTGGACGCCCCTCCGTATCGCGCGTCGTGTTCTGGCGTTCCCCCCGAAACCCCTCCCATAAGACCGCACTCCTAGCGGAAAATGCACCTGTATGAATGGAAATGCGACTGGCCTATACCGGCCAGAACCTTTGGGAACGTGACATAGCGCCCGCTTCCCCGCTTCATTTCAGGAGCCCCAACAGCGGCCCTGACCGGCTCCGCCGCCTCCACCGCCACTACGCTGGTGGTCGTGACCGACGAGATTCAGATCCCCGCGAACCTGCTGCCCTCCGACGGCCGTTTCGGCAGCGGCCCGTCCAAAGTCCGCCCCGCCCAGATCGAGGCCCTGGCCGCCTCCGGCTCCCGCTACATGGGCACCTCCCACCGGCAGAAGCCGGTCAAGTCCCTGGTCTCCCGGGTCCGCTCCGGGGTGAGCGAGCTGTTCTCCCTCCCCGACGGCTACGAGGTGGTCCTCGGCAACGGCGGCACCACCGCCTTCTGGGACATCGCCGCGCACGGCCTGCTGCGCGAGAAGTCCCAGCACCTCGCCTTCGGCGAGTTCTCCAGCAAGTTCGCGAAGGTCGCCAAGGGCGCGCCCTGGCTCCAGGAGCCCACCGTCATCAGCACCGACCCGGGCAGCCACGGCGAGCCCGCGGCCGAGGCCGGCGTGGACGTGTACGCGCTGACCCACAACGAGACGTCCACCGGTGTGGCCGCGCCCATCAGGCGCGTGGCGGGCGCCGACGAGGACGCGCTCGTCCTCGTGGACGCCACCAGCGGCGCGGGCGGCCTGCCGGTCGACATCGCCGAGACCGACGTCTACTACTTCGCGCCGCAGAAGAGCTTCGCCGCCGACGGCGGGCTGTGGCTGGCCGTCATGTCGCCCCGGGCCCTGGCCCGCGTGGAGGAGATCGCGGCGAGCGGCCGCTACGTGCCGGAGTTCTTCTCGCTGCCCACGGCGATCGACAACTCCCGCAAGGACCAGACCTACAACACCCCGGCCGTGGCCACGCTGCTGCTGCTCGCCGAGCAGCTGGAGTGGATGAACGGCCAGGGCGGCCTGGAGTGGACCGTGGCGCGCACCGCCGAGTCCTCCTCGGTCCTCTACGACTGGGCGGAGAAGTCGCCGGTCGCGACGCCGTTCGTCACCGACCCGTCCAAGCGCTCTCAGGTGGTCGGCACCATCGACTTCAGCGACGACGTGGACGCCGCCGCGGTGGCCCGGGTCCTGCGCGCCAACGGCGTGGTCGACACCGAGCCCTACCGCAAGCTGGGCCGCAACCAGCTGCGCGTGGCCATGTTCCCGGCGATCGACCCGGACGACGTGCGCGCGCTCACCGAGTGCGTGGACCACGTGCTCACCGAGCTGTCCTGACCCGTTCGCCCCGCGTTGCACAATGGAGGCCGACCCGCGTCGGGTCGGCCTCCCCCTTTTCCCGGCATCTCGCTTCTCAGGACGGTTCGGCTGTGCGCAGGAACAAGAAGGAACCCCCCATCAAGATCATCTCGCACCGCGGTGCGTCGGGGCACCGCCCCGAGCACACGCTGGCCTCCTACGAGCTGGGGGCCCGGCACGGCGGCGACTTCATCGAGATGGACCTGGTCTCGACCAGGGACGGGAGGCTGGTCTGCCGCCACGAGCAGGAGATCGGCGGGACCACGGACGTGGCCGAGCGCCCCGAGTTCGCCGACCGGCGCACCACGCGCACCGTCGACGGGCGCGAGGTGACCGGGTTCTTCGCCCAGGACTTCACGCTGGAGGAGATCCGGACGCTGCGCGCGGTGGAGCGCCTCCGGGACGTGCGCGCGGACAACGCCGTGATGGACGGGACCTACGGGATCCCGACCCTGGAGGAGGTCATCGAGCTGGCGCTGGCGCTGACCAAGGAGCTGGGCCGCCCGATCGGGATCTACCCCGAGACCAAGCACCCCGCCTACCACGAGGCGCAGGGCCTGGAGCTGGAGCCGGTGCTGATCCAGGCCCTGCGCGAGGCGGGGCTGACGGGCCCCGAGCCGCTGGTGCCGGTGTTCCTCCAGTCCTTCGAGGCCGACAGCCTGCGCAAGCTGGCCGTGACGGAGCTGCCGCTGGTCTACCTCATGGGCTCCGAGGAGCGCTGGCTGCACCACACCACGCCGGACGGCCTGGCCGAGGTGGCGACGTTCGCGCACGCGATCGGCCCGGCCAAGAGCCTGGTCGTGCCCGTGGAGGACGGGGTGCTCGGGGAGCCGACCGACCTGGTGGAGAACGCGCACGCGGCCGGGCTCCTGGTGCACCCGTACACGTTCCGCAGCGAGAACCACTTCCTTCCCGCCGAGCTGCGCTCGGAAGGCGGACCGGGCGACTACGGCTCCTTCGCCGCCGAGTACGAGGCCTTCTTCGAGGCCGGGGTGGACGGCGTGTTCACCGACTTCTCCCGGCACGCCTTCCTGGCGCGCGAGCACTTCCTGGACCCGCAGCCCGAGGGGTAGGGAGTCAGCCCCGTCGGGCCAGCAGGACGATCGCGACGATGACCAGGGCGGCGACCGCGCCGCCGCCCACGATGAAGGGCAGCGCCCCCCGCGTCTCGGGCTCGACGGTCCCGCCCTCCCCCGCGGGCGCCTCCCGCGCGGCGACCTCCCGCACCGGGGGCTCCTCGGCGAGGTAGCGGTCCTCCAGCGGGATCCGCCAGACCGGCGCCCCGGGTCCCTCGGTCCCGGCCATGAGGGCGGTGCCGTCGGGGGTGAAGGCGATGGCCTCGCCCTGGTCGGACTCGGGCAGGTCGAAGGCGCCCAGGGAGGAGCCCGGCACGCCCCCGGTGGCGTCGTAGACCGTGGCCCCCCAGTAGGTGCGGACCACGTAGCGGCTGCCGTCAGGGCTGAAGGCGGCGTCGGTGGCGAACAGGGGCGCCGAGTCGATCCGCTCCAGGATGTGCTCGGCCCCCGGTTCGAGCTCCTCGGGCGCGGCGTACAGGCCGCCGGAGAACTCCTTGGTCACCACGTACATCCGGCCGTCGCGGGGGTCGACCATCAGCGACTCGGCGTCGCGTCCCCCGTCCTCGTAGGTGAAGGTGAACACCTGCGGGTCGACCGCCGTGTCGGCGAGCGCCCCGGGTTCGGGGAAGCGGTGGACGCTGACGTCGGGCCAGCCGCCGTCGAAGTTGTCGCCGATGTCGGCCACCAGGACCGACGGCGTCCCGTCGGGGGCCTCGGCGACCGTGATCGCCTCCCAGTCACGGCGGTCCAGGTTCAGCGTGACCGTGGCGAGGGTGTGCCCCTCCTCGTCGACCGCGTACACCTCGTTCAGGTGCTCGCCGCTGTCGTTGTGGGTCCACCACACGCCTTCGTGCAGCAGGGAGGGGGCGATTCCACTGGACTCGGAGATCCTCGGGTCCTGGAACTCGAAGGCGATCTCGGAGCCCTCGGGCCCCTCGCCTCCGCGGGGGTAGTCGACACCACCGGTGCCGGGGTCGCTCGGGTCCTCGGGGAAGGCCAGGGCCGGGGCGGCCGGGAGGGTCGCGAAGAGGGCTGCGGCGGCAAGAACGAGCGGAGTTCTCATGACCGACATCCTGCCAGGGAACGCCACGGATGGCTTGTACCCGTGCGGTAACGGGCACATTGGGCTTACGGAGCGCCGTTAGGAGGGCACCCATGAGGATCGTCGCCTGTCTCAACGGGGACCGCCGCCCCGGAGCGCACCCCGCCCTGCCCGTGTCCGTGGACCAACTGGTGGCGGACGCGCACGCGGTGGTGGCGGCGGGCGCGACCGAGCTGCACCTGCATCCGCGCGACCCCACCGGGGCCGAGTCGCTGGCGCCCCAGGTGGTGGGCCCGCTCATGGAGCGGCTGCGCGCCGACGGACCGCGGGTGCCGGTGTCGCTGACCACGTCGCTGTCGGCGGAGTCGGATCCGTGGCGGCGCTACGACCTGGTGCAGCGCTGGGCCTCGTCGGCGCTGCCGGACTCGGTCACCGTGAACCTGCACGAGGCGGGCTCGGTGGACCTGGCGCACCTGCTGGAGGACCGCCGGATCGGGGTGGAGGCCGGGGTGTGGACGGTGGAGGCCGCGCGCATCCTCGTCGCCACGAAGCTCAGGGCGGCGGCGGTGCTGGTGGAGCCCACGCAGGTCGCGGTGGAGGACGCCCGGCGCAACGCCGAGGCGATCTGCTCCCTGCTGGACCGGGCGGGGGCGAACCAGCCGCGGCTGCTGCACGGGGCCGACGCGACGGCCTGGCCGGTCCTGGAGACGGCGGTGGCCTCGGGCTACGACATCCGGATGGGGCTGGAGGACACCATGCGGCTGCCCGACGGCGGGGAGGCGCACGACAACGCGGACCTGATCACGCGCGCGGTGAGCCTGGCCTCCGCCTCCGCGTGACCCGGGGACGGCGGGGAGAGCGGCCGGTGACCGAGTCCGGC
>NZ_QPFC01001331.1:0-1120 GCF_003427465.1 Nocardiopsis sp. TNDT3
GTTCCCGGGGGTGGGGCTGTCCGCCGTGCTGGCCCGGGAGACGCCCGCGGGGACCGCCCTGGTGGCCGCCGTGCGCCCGACCGGCGCGCGGGAGGAGGCGGAGCTGCTCGACGCGCTGCGCGCCCACCTGCGCGAGCGGCTGCCCGGGTACGCGGTGCCCCAGCCCGTGGTCGCCCTGGACGCGTTCCCCACCGGCCCCAACGGCAAGCTCGACCGCGCGCGCCTGGCCGAGGCCGTGAACGCGGCCCTGGACGCGCGGGCACGCCGCACCGCCCCGGACGGGCCGGACCCGGACGCACGGCCGCTGGTCCGCGCCATCGCCGGACTGTGGGCGGGCGCGCTCGGACTGCCCTCCGTCGGCCCGGGCGCCGACGTGCTCGAACTCGGCGGGGACTCCCTCCTGGCCATGCGCACGGTGGCGTTCCTGCGCCGGTCCGGTCTGCGCGTGGCCTTCGAGGACTTCTACCGCCACCCCACGCCCGAACTCCTGGCCTCGGCCGCCCGCCCCGACGCGGGGGACCCGGCCGAGCGCGCACCCCACCCGGAGCACGCCCGGGCGCTGGCCCCCGCCCAGCGCTGGCTGCTGCGGCAGCCCCTGGCCGACACGCGCCACTGGAACCAGTCCGTCCTGCTGCGCTGCGCGGCGCCCGTGGACGCCCCGGCCCTGTCCGCGGCCGTGGGGGCCGTCCTGGAACGGCACCCGGCCCTGCGCACCCCCGTCGGCCCGGGCGGCCCCGGGCGTCCGCGTCCCGCGCGGGACCTGCACGCGGTGTCCTTCTCGCGGCTGCCCGGGGAGCCCGGCCGCGCTACGGGGGTGATCGGCGGCGCGTGCACCGAACTGCACCGGGGTCTGGACCCGGACTCCGGGCTCCTGCTGCGCGCGCACCTGTTCACCGACCACCCCGACGGCGGGGACCGGCTCGCGGTGATCGCCCACCACCTGGCCGTGGACGGCCTCTCCTGGCGGATCCTGCTGGACGACCTCGCGCACGCCTACCGGTCGGCGCTGTCCGGGAAGGAGGAGTGCCTGCCCCCCACGGCCGACTTCTACCGGTGGGCGGCCCGGACCCCGCGCCCACCCGAGGCTCCCGAGACCGCGGCCCCGCCCCGGGGCGGGGGC
>NZ_QPFC01001332.1:0-1054 GCF_003427465.1 Nocardiopsis sp. TNDT3
CGGGACGGTGAAGCCGCCGGGAGCCCAGCGGGCCCCGTGCGCACGGCGGTCCCGCACACGGCCCCGGAACCCCGGCGACCGCCCGTCCCGAGGTCAGGCGGCCTCGGCCCCGTAGTCGCTCTCCGGCGTCTCGATCCCGTGCATGCCGTCCTGGCTCGCCGTGACGCGGTGCGTGCTGTGGGCGTAGTCGTTCCAGGACTCGCACGTCACACCGGCGTCCTCACCGTGCTCGGCGGTCACCATGTCGGGCATGTCGCACCGCACGTACTCGCCCTGCACCTGCCAGCGCACCAGGTGCTCGACCCGCTCGCGGGTCACCGGCACCGGCGACAGCGTCTGCTCGTACTGGATGAGGACGCCCCCGCTGGTCACCTCCATGTCCCAGGTGAACTCCTCGCCCATGTACACGACGTCGCAGGTCAGGGTGGCTCCGACCTCGGGCTCCAGCTCCGGGCCGGGGCACTCGGCCGTCGCGTCGGGGTCCACGTGGTCGCCCGCCTTGTGCGCCATCTCCATGGCGTTCCAGGCCATGCGCACGTTCATCGGCTCGGAACTCGCGGGCTTCTCCGGCAGGTCCTCGGGGCGGAGCCTGTCGACGCTGTCGGGAACCTCGGCGCGGGTGAACTCGGCCAGGTCCAGCACGACCTTCTCCTCGTCGGCTGCGACCTCCTCGCCCTCACCGCCGCCGCAGGCCGTCACCGCGAGAAGGAGGGCACCGACCAGGAGGGAGGCGCTGTGGCGCGTACGCATGGAATTCATGAAAATCCGTATCCGGTCCGGGGGAGGGAGCGCGACCGCGGCGGGGTGGGACGGCCACGACAGGGCGGAGTTCACGGTAGCGGTTCCGTGACGGGGGGTCGAAACGGCGTCCGGGCCGCGTCCACGGCAGGCGGTACGCGGCGGACAGCGCGAGGTGCGGGCGAGGTCACGCTCCGTCCCCCCGGCACGATAGGAAGGGAGGGCGCAACCGACCGAACGCACCCACACGGACACGGAGCCCCACATGACTCCCCAACCTCCCGGCCCCCTGGAGCAGGGCGAGGTCCTCCAGGAC
>NZ_QPFC01001333.1:0-1300 GCF_003427465.1 Nocardiopsis sp. TNDT3
CCCCGGGGGGGCACCGGCGTTTCGCGTGTCCGGGACGGGGGCGCCGATGACAGTGCCGGGCCGCGCGTTGGCCCGCCGGGCCGCGCGCCGAGCCGGGTGCTGGACCCGTCGCGGCGGGCGCGCCCGTGCGCGGCGGGGGACTGCCAGTACGGGCGTCCGGTCCGCGGCGGTTCCGGCGGCTGAACGCCGTCGGGCGGGGGTCGTCCACAGGGGAGAGATGACCCGGCCGAATCGGGAATGAAAACGGTTATCATTGACTTGTAACGCGTGGGAACCCTGAGGAGGCATCCATGGCACGCAACGAGATCCGGCCGATCATCAAGCTCAAGTCCACCGCGGGGACGGGCTTCACCTACGTCACCCGCAAGAACCGGCGCAACACGCCCGACCGGCTCACCCTGAAGAAGTACGACCCGCGCGTGCGCCGCCACGTCGAGTTCCGCGAGGAGCGCTGAGCCGGGCCGCGCCCCGGCCGCCCGTTCCCGGAAAGGCCGGGCCCCGGCTGACCGGCGCCCCGACCGGCGGCGGTGCCGCCGATCCTGACGGGCGTCCTCCCGTCGCACGCCGCCGAGCAGGCGGACCGCCGCGCCCAACGACCACCCCAAGGGGGCACACATGAAGCAGGGAATCCACCCCGACTACCACCCGGTCGTCTTCCGCGACCGCGCGGCCGACTTCTCCTTCCTCACCAGGTCCACCGCCACCAGCGACAAGACCATCGAGTGGAGCGACGGCCGCACCTACCCGCTGATCGACGTCGAGATCTCCAGCGCCAGCCACCCCTTCTACACGGGCAACGCCCGCGTGGTGGACACGGCGGGCCGCGTGGAGCGCTTCCAGCGCCGCTACCAGCGCAAGGGCTGACCGACACGAGCGCGAGGCGGGGCCCGTCGCCCCGCCCCCGACCACCCGAGAAGAAGGCAGAGGTCCCATGGCCGTACCCAAGCGCAGGATGTCGCGGTCCAACACCCGCACGCGCCGTTCCCAGTGGAAGGCCGCCACCCCCGACCTGGTGCGCGTCCACATCCGCGGCCGCGAGTACCTCGTGCCGCGCAACCTCGTCCGCGCCTACGAGCGCGGACTGCTCGCGCCGCCCGAGTAGCCGGACCCGGCACGGCCCGCCGGCCCCCGGTCCGGCCGCGACACCGGGCCCGGGCACCGCGGACGCCGCCGCGCGTCCGCCCGCACCGCAGGCGAGCAGCCGGGCGGGGCGGCCGAGCGCCGTAGGGTGGTGGGCATGCCAGCCCGAACGCCCCCTACCGCGCCCGGCGGCGACGCCCCGGGGCTGCGCGCCGACGCG
>NZ_QPFC01000155.1:0-2768 GCF_003427465.1 Nocardiopsis sp. TNDT3
CCCCTGTTGGCGGCTGTGGACGGCCCCGGCCCTCCGGCTCAGCCGCGTTCGACCGCAGTGCCGATCAGACCGATCGGCGGGGAGCCCAGGTCCAGCAGGGCCCGGTGGAAGCGCTCAAGGGTGAATCCGTCGCCCCAGCGCTCGCGCGCCCGCTCCCTCAGCCGCAGGATCTCCAGTTTTCCCCAGGTGTAGCGGCCGTAGGTGGGGTCGAAGGTGGCGCGGCGCGCCTCGGCCAGGGCCGCGGGCCCCTGGAGCGGCGTGTCCTCGGCGAAGCGGGCGGCCGCCTCCTCCACGGTCATGGTGCCGCTGTGCATGCCGATCGCCACGGACAGGCGGGTGACGCGGATGAGCGCCTCCACCCACACCCCGGTCTCGTAGTGGTCGGCGGTCCAGGCGGGGTCGCCCAGTCGTTCGGCGGCGTAGGCGCCGAAGCCCTCGTCCACGCACACCTCCTCAACGTAGTGCGCCCAGCCCTCGGCGAAGGTCATCGAGTGCAGGGCGCGGCGCACCGGCCCGGGCGCCCGGCGCAGCGCACGGCCGTGGGAGAAGTGGCCGGGAGCCACCTCGTGCACGCTCACGGCGGGCAGGGTGGTGTGGCTGAACATCTCCAGCCACTCGTCGGCCTCCTCCGCGGTCCAGGAGGCGTCGGGCGGGGTGATGAAGTAGAAGGAGGGCGTGTCGGCCTCCCACGGGCCCGACCACGCCATCATCGCGGTGGCCCAGCGCTGGGAGGGCGGGGAGACGTCCACGCGGCACTCGCCGTCGTTGTGGGGCGCCAGGCCGCGTTCGGCGGTGAACGCCACGGCCAGCTCCGTCCAACGGCGGGCGGCGTCCAGGACTCCGTCGGTGTCGGGGTGCTGGCGGGTGAGCTCGCGGACGAACTCCATGGTGTCGCGACCGGGCGCGAGGCGCCCGACGGCCTCGGCCAGACGCGCGCGCAGGCGGTCGCGTTCGGCGTCGGCGCGGACGGCCAGGTCCGCGAGGTCGACCTCGACGGCCTCACCGCTGCCCATGAGTCGGGCGAGCGGCCCGGCGCCGAGCCCGGCGCTGCGGGGACCCTCCCGCACCGCCTTCTCGACGTGGGCGAGCAGGCGCGCGTGCGCTGCGAGGGCCGCGTCGCGCACGTCGGCGGGCACGTCCTCGGGGAGACCGTCGGCCACACCCCGGACGGCGCCGAGGAGGGACTCGGCGAGGGGGGCGGGCAGCCGGTCCAGGGCCGCGATCGCGTTGTCGACCACGCGCGGCCACTCGGCCAGGTGGGCGACGCGTGCGGCGTCGCGCTCAGCCTGGGGCGCGTACGCGCGGTCGTAGCCCGACAGGTCGAGTTCGTTGACGTGGTAGAGGGGGTTGGCGCGGTGCAGCTGGAGTTCGCCCAGCTCGTAGCGCAGGGCGTTCTCGAAGGCGGCCAGGTGGGCCTCGTCGTGCGGGTCGTCGAGGGGGTCGCCGCCGAGTCCGGCCAGGGCCTCCCGGACCCCTTCGGGCGACAGGTCGGCGGCCTTGCCGTCGTACTCGTGCATGCCGGAGCCGTCGCGCATGTTCCTCGGCCTGAGGTCGGCCAGGCGCCGGAGCCGCGCGGGCAGGTCTTCGTGCTGTGGCTGGAAGGACATGCGGCGACTCTAGCCCCGGAGGGGGCCGTGCGGACAGACGGTCAGCGGCCCTGGAACGGGCCCGAGCCGGGCATGGATCCGGCCGGAAACCGGGCCCGGAACGCCGACCGCTTCGCGGGCCTGAGCCGGAGCCGGGTCGGAACCGGGGCCGTGCCGAACCCGAACCGGGCGAAGCCCGGCCACAACCGGACGGTCCGCACCGGAGCGGCCGGGTCCGCTGTGCCGTACCGGAACTTGCGCCGCACCGGAACTCCGGAGCGGGGCCGGGCGTCTTCCCAAGCGTGACGATCCCAGATCCCGCCACATCCCAGAGTCCCCTGTCCGACGACGACACCGGTGTCCTCCGTGACCAACCCTCCCCCGGTTCCGGCGGCTCCGGGGGCGGCACCGGCGACGCCGTCTCCGGCACCGGGAGCGCCGGGGCCTCCGCTGGCCGCCGCGGACGCCGGACGTGGCTGGGGCGCCTCGCCGTGCTGGCCGTGTTCGCGATGGTGGCGGGCTGCGTGCCGTTCCTGTGGGTGCTCTCCTCCACCTCCGACCACCGCCACACAGCCGCCTCCGTGCCGGAACGCCCGGTGGCGCTGGTGCTGGGCGCCGGTGTGCGCCCCGACGGGCGGCCCAGTCTGCTGCTGGCCCGGCGGCTGGACACCGCGGCCGACCTCTACTTCGCCGGGAAGGTCGACGTCGTCCTGGTGACCGGTGACAACAGCGTCGAGCACTACAACGAGACCGACACGATGCGCGCCTACCTGGTGGACGCCGGGGTGCCGGGAGAGCACATCGTCGGCGACTACGCCGGGTTCTCCACCTGGGACTCGTGCGTGCGGGCCCACGAGGTGTTCGGAGTGCGGGAGGTCACCGTGGTCACACAGGACTTCCATCTGCCCCGCGCCGTGCGGCTGTGCCGTTCGGCGGGCATCGACGCGGTGGGCGTGGCCGACTCCAGCCTGGAGGAGCGCACCTTCGCCACCGTGTACGGGTGGTTCCGTGAGGTCCCGGCGGCGGTGGCGGCGCTGGGCTCGGTGGTGCTGCGGCCCGACCCGACGTTCCTGGGCGACTACGAGACCGCTGTGGACGAGGCCCTGGCGCTGGAGCGCGAACCGGGCCCGACGGACGGCTGAGGCCGCCCCGGCCCCGGAGCCGTACGCGACGGCCCGGGGC